>DATEIF010000060.1:0-3773 GCA_035279205.1 Vineibacter sp. | reverse complement strand
GGACAGCCGTTGAACGTCTGTACATCGATGACCGCACCGCGCCGGCGCACGTAGAAGCCGGCGAACCGCGTCGAATCGAACGGCTCGCTGAACGATGCCGCCACCGCATGCGATGTCGACGGATCGGTCTGCCGCACGCTGCCGGTCAGGGCGATCGCATTGCCGTGCGCCACGTACACGCCCAGCAGGCCGTAGGTGCCGCTGCCGGCGATGGTCGCCCCCGGACCACCGACCAGGTACACCGTCGTGCTGCCGGCGCTGACGTTGGTCAACAGGATGCCGCCGTCGGGATTGGGGCCCAGCGGGATCGCCGACGTGCCGCTGGGTGGCGTCGTGCTCGCCTTCAGGACCGCGAAGTTGTCGGCCGACAGGGCAGGGCTTCCGGTCAGGTCGAGCACCACCAGGTTCGGCGCGCCAGAGCCGGTGTCGAAGGACACGTTGTTGAGGATGATCTCGCTGCCGGTGGCACCGGCGACGCGGCGCAGCAGGACCAGGCCGTCCGTCGCAGTCAGCGCCGTGTTGTTGACCACGATATCGCCGGTGCCGATCGCCAGCTCCAGTGTCGCCCCTGTACCGGCATGCACGCCGCTCACCGTCGGCACGAGGCTGTCGCCCGCAACACCGTCCGCAGGTACCGTCACGCTGGCGGTGTTGATCAGGCGGAAGTCGCCGAGCCCCTCGAAGGAACCCGTGGCCGATCCCGACAGGAACCGCACATTGTTGAGGCCGGCTGCCGTCGACAGATCGACCGCGCCGCCGGCCACGGCCAGCAGGCCAGTGGCTACCACGCCGCCCGCGGCGCTCTGGAAGATCTGGTCGGCCGCGCTCAGCCGCACCGTGGCGCCGATGGCGGCAAGCCCGTTGAGGAGCTCGATGCTGCCGGTGCGCGACACCAAGGTGACGTCGCCGCCCGACGTCAGGATCGCGCTGTTGGCCGGCGCACCCGGTGCAGCGCCGCTGTCGCGCTGGCCGATCAGGGGCGTGCCCGATCCGGCCACCGTGACGACCGGGATCGACGAGCCGTCGACGTAGCGATACGTGCCGCTCTGCGTGCCCAGCGTCGAGTCGCTGATGCGGGCTACATGAGCCAGCGCGCCCACCGCGTTGTCCAGGGGCAGCTCGACGGCGCCGCTGCCGATCACGGAGGTGGCCAGCGCATTCACGGCGATCGGCGCCGTCTGGCTGATCGCAGTGCCGCCGGCGGCGGACTCGAGCACCAGGGTCCGGACGGCCGCGCCGCTGGCGTTGAAATCGAGGCCCTGCACCGTGATCGAACCCGCGGCGCTTTCACCGGCGATCGTGGCGCCGCCCAGGATCGAGCCGGCGGCACGGCCGATCGAGCCGATGCGCAAGGTGCCGGTGCGGATGCCGGCGCTCAGCGCGGCCTGCGTGAGGCCCGTCCCGCTTGTGCCGCCGATCACGACAGGCGCGCCGGCTGTGGTCGGGCGCAGCACGGTCACGCCGGTTGGATTGTCGACACGCGATTCGCCGGCCAGCATCGCGCCGACCAGCACCCCGGAAGCGATACCGATGCCATCGGCCGAAATGTCGAGATAGCGCCCGGCGCCGATCGTGATGCCCTGCGCGCCGCGACCCAGCACGACGGTATCGACATCGACATAGCGAAAATCCGTGCCCGCCGATCCGACGACAGTCGCCACATTGTTCGTGGTGCTGGTGAGCTGCACGGCACCGCCTGCGGTCACGGTCAGGTCCCCAACCGAACTGGTGATATTGCCGCCCACCTGGATGATGGACGTGTCTGCGCCAGCGGCGAGAAAGACACTGGTCCCCGCGATGGTGCCGGCGGTCTGGACGATGCCGTTGCCCCGCAGGTTCACGAAGTTCTGGCCGGTGATGCTGCCGTTCACGGTGAGTTGTCCGGCGGAGTCGATGTCCGTGAAACCCGACACGGTGAGGCCGCCGGACTCGATGGTCATGGGCACGCTGCTGCTGATGAACACGTGGCTGACCGGTGATGCCATTGCCGAACTCGCCGCCGTCGCCAGCGCGCTGATGGCGTTGCCGGGATTGTCAATGGAAGCACCGCCGTCGGCGGTGAAATTGACGGCGCCGGCCGTGACTGGCGCCGCGCCGAGCGTGATGCCGCCGGAACCGGCCGTCATGGTCAGCGTACCGGCGCCGACATCGATGGTACCCCCCGCAGTGCTGACGATGCTCCCGGGAAATGCGGTGAGCGTCACGTTGCCGCCGCTGGTGACGATGGCATTGTTGATCAGCAGGCCGCCGGGGCCTGTGTTGAGGTCGACCGCGCCGGCCACAATGGCGGCATTCGCCGGCAGGCCCGGCGTCGCGCCGCCGCTGCGCAATCCCACCAGCGGCAGTGTCACCGAACTCAGGGTGCCGACGGTCAGGCCGAAGCGGACATCGAGAGAATAGAGACCCGTGGTGATGCCAACCTCGGTGTCGCTGATGCGCAGGACATGAGCGACCGTGCCGATCTCGTTGTTCAACGCGCCGCCACGCAACGCGACTGCGGCATCGGCCCGCGTGGCGGTCGCCAAGGCGTTCACCAGCAGCGGTTCGGTCGCCGATTGCGTGATCGCCGTGCCGGCGGCGCCCGACTCGAGAACCAGGGTCCGAACCGGTGCCGCCGAGAGGTCGAGGCCCTGCACGGTGATCGTGCCGGCGGCGCTTTCCGCGGCCGTCGTGGCGCCGCCCAGCACGGTGCCTGCGGCACGCCCGATCGAGCCGATACGCAAGGTGCCGCTGCGGATGGCGGTGGCCAGGACGGCCTGTGTGAGGGTCGTGCCCGAGGTGCCGCCAATCACCATCGGTGCGCCCGCCGCGTTCGGCCGCAGCACGACGACACCGGTCGGGTTGTCGACGGGCGGACTGTCCGACCCTGGCGCGGTCCCGATCTGCGCGCCGGTGAAGACGCTGATGCTGCCGGCCGAAATGTCGAGATACCGGCCGGCACCCATGGTGAGGCCGACGATTCCGCCTAACGCATTCATGCCGCCAAGGGTCACCTGGTTGGCATCAACGTAACGGAAATCCGTGCCGGCTGAGCCGAAAATGAAGCCCACATCATTGGCCGGGCTGGTGAGCTGCACCGCGCCGCCGGCGCTGACGGCGAGGTCCCCCGCGGTGACAACGTTGCCACCCGCCTGGACAATGCTTCCCGCCGGAGCGCTGAGCCTGATAGACGGCCCGGAAATGGTGCCGCTGTTCTGCTGGATGCCGACACCCGCACCGGTCGACGTGATGCTGACGAGCGTGCCCGACACGCTGTTGCTGGTGACGTTGCCATTCACCACGACTTGTCCGGCCGTCGACGTGAGGAACACGAATGTGCCCGCCGTGACACCACCGGGCCGAACCTCCAGAGGCGCCGAGCTGATAATGTTGACGACGGTGCCGGCACTCCCCTCGATTGCAGAGATGCTGTTGCCGCCATTGAGCAACTCAACGCTGCCGCTGGTGGCGGTGAAGGCGACCGTGCCGGCCGTCACAACGGCGCCGGCACCGGTGCCGAGGATGCTGCCGCCCGCCTGCATCGTCAGTGTGCCGGTGCCAGCGTTGACGACATCGGTCAAGGTCACGGTGCCGCCCGACAGTAGCGTGATATTCGCGTTGCCGGATGCGGATATGGCGCCATTCAGAGTAATGTTCCGATCGGCATCGAAGGTCAGCGTGTTCGTCGTGGCCCAGGTTATGGTTGCCCCTGCAAGCAGGGTGATATCGCCCGGATCGGATCCCACCCCCGAGGTGCTGACGACGACGTCGGTACCGCCTTGCAACGTTGCGCT
>DATEIF010000059.1:0-6223 GCA_035279205.1 Vineibacter sp. | reverse complement strand
CGACCAGGCCGCGCCAGCCGCTCATGTGTCGCATCGACGCGCCGTATGCGTCGTCCTGAGCGAAGCGAAGGACCCTGCGGTGTCGAAGCCGAAGAGTGGCGGGGATGGCATGTTATCCGGTCGGCCCCGCATTGAACGATTGACCGCAAGGTCCTTCGCTGCGCTCAGGACGACGGCAGTGCTCACGCCTCGGACTCCTTGATGAAGTCGAAGAGGGCGCGGCGCAGGCGCAGGAACTCGGGATGCTCGCGCGTGGCGAGCTGGTCGCGTGGCCGCGGCAGGCGCACGTCGAACATGTCGGCGACGCGGCCGGGATTGGGCCGCAGCGCCACCACGCGGTCGCCAAGGTAGATCGCCTCTTCCAGGTCGTGGGTGACGAAGAACACCGTGGCGCCCGAGCTGCCGGCCAGCGCCAGCACCTCGTCCTGCAGCGCCTGGCGGGTCATGGCGTCGAGCGCGCCGAACGGCTCGTCCATCAGCAGCACGGCAGGCGCCTGCGCCAGGCAGCGCGCGATCTGCAGCCGCTGCTGCATGCCGCCGGAGAGCTGGCCGGGGAACTTGTCGGCGTGGTTCGACAGCCCGACCGTTGCCAGCAGGGCGGCAATGCGCGCCGGCCGCTCGGCGCGCGGCATGCCGATCGCCTCCAGCGCGAGACTCACATTGCCGGTGGCGGTGCGCCACGGCAGCAGGGCCTTGCCGTAGTCCTGGAAGACGATGGCGATGTCCTGGCGCGGGCCCGAGACCGGCTTGCCGTCGTAGAGGACCTGCCCGCCGCTGGGCAGATAGAGACCGGCGATCAGGCGCAGCAGCGTGGTCTTGCCGCAACCCGAGGGGCCCACGACGCAGACGAATTCGCCGCGTCCGATATCGAGCGAAATGGGATCGAGGATCCGCCGGCCGCCCAGGGTGAGCTCGACGGCGCGGAAGCGGATCAGCGGCTCGCGCGCCGGCGGCGGGGCCAAGGTGACCGGCGCGGTGGCCGCCCGCGCCGTCATTTCATCAACAGCTTGCTGGCGTCCGGGCCGGTCTTGAACATGTCCTGGCCCTTCATGACGTCGACCCACCATTTGAGCTGGTCCACCGTCAGGTTCGCGTCGGGCTTGGAGATCAGCACCGTCTTGAGCACCTCGGGCGGCAGCTTGATGTGCTTGCCCATGTGCTCGCGCGTCTTGTCGGGATTGGCGGCGACGAACGCCGAGCCTTCGGCGATCGCCTCGCGGAAGGCCGTCACGACGGCGGCGTTCTTCTGCGCCCACTCGCGCGTGGATGTGTAGATGATCTGCGGCTTGTCCTCGGGCAGATCGGTCATGTAGTGGAACGCCACGGTGCCGGTGCCGGCCGCCACCATGCGGCTCATGAACGGATCGGCGGTGACCACGGCATCGACCGTGCCGCCCTTCAGCACGTCGTTCATGGTCGGGAAGGAGACCTCGACGAAGGTCACCTTGCGTGGATCGACGCCTTTCTCGATCAGCCATTGCCGGAACAGCACGTGCAGGAAGGCGCCGAGGCCAGGCGCGCCCACCTTCTTGCCGACGAAATCCTGTGGCGTCTTGATCTCGACGCCGGTGCGCGCCACCACGCCGCCGCCCTTGGCGTTCTCGCGCGCCGAAACGCTGGCGCCGGAGACCGCGACCAGGTCGAGGCCGCCATCGACCGCCTGCAGGAAGACCGATGGTGTCGGGCCGCCGAACTGGATCGAGTTCGACATCAGGGCAGCGGGGATGTTGGAGTTGATCGCGATCAGGACCAGATCGGCGTCCAGCCCACGCTTCTTGAAGAAGCCTTCCTCCTTGGCCACGAACGCGGCGGCGAAATCGGTGACGGCGGTGTAGCCGATCGAGATCTTGGTCTGTGCCGCCGCACTAGCGGCGAGCCCGGCCGACAGCGCGGCGACGGCGATCCCCTTTAACAACGTTCGCATTGGTGCGTTCCTCTTTGGCCTTGTTGGTTGGCGGATAGACGATGGCCAGCGTCGATGCCAGATGCTCGGCGAGCTTGGCTGTGGCGCCCCCAGTGTCGCGTGCCAACGTGAGGTCGGCCAGGATCTGGTGCTCGTCGTCCAGCTGGCTCGGCCGTTCGAACCGGGTCATCATGACCCGGCGGTAGCGATAGGCTTGGTCGTAGAGCGCGCTGTGCAGGTCCAGCAACCGCTGCGAGCCGCAGGCGGCGATCAAGGCGGTGTGGAACGCCTTGTGCACGGCATCGAAGTCGGCCACGCCCTCGCGGAAGCGGCCGGTGCCGCGCGCCGTGAACTTCCGCATGCGGTGCAGGCTGGCGACGATGCCGGCTTCCCACAGATCATCGCCGCGCGCCATCGACAGCCGCAGCGCCTCGACCTCGATCAGGGTGCGGGTGCGGGTGATGTCCTCGAGATCGCCCTTGCTGACGCTGGCGACCCGAAAGCCGCGCTGGCCGATCGCCTGCACCAGACCCTGCGATGCCAGCCGCGACAGGCCTTCGCGAATCGGCGTCGTGCCGATGTCCAGTCGCGCCGCCAGCGCCTGGATGCGCAGCTTGGAGTCCGGCGCCAGCACGCCCGACAGGATGTTGCGCTGAAGGATCGCTGTCACCCGTTCGGTGAGCGTCTCGGCGGCGGCGGTCGGATCAGGCAACGGCGCCATGCTGGCCATGCCGTGACTCTGTCATGCCGTGCCGGTGGCTGCAACAGCAATATCGACAGAATTATTTTTTATATATATTTTGTTCCATCGCTGTGTGGAGGGAACGATGAAGCTTGCGACCTATCGCGACGGCGCGGCCGTGAAACTGGGCGCCGTGCATGCGGACGATCGCCGGATCCTGGACCTTGCCGCGGCCGGGCGCAGCGGCGCGTCGGCACAGGCGTTCGCCTCGATGCTGGCGCTGATCGATGCCGGCCCGGCGGCGCTCGATGCCGCGCGCACGCTTCTCGAGCGCCATGCCGGCGATGCCGATCTGAACCGCGATGTCGGCGCCGTGAAGCTGCTGTCGCCGGTGCCGCGGCCGCGGCAGATCCGCGACTTCTCGGTGTTTCCGGGCCACATCCGCCAGGCGCCGGCCGGCATGCAGCGCCTGCTGGCGCGCCAGCGCGGCGACAATGCAGCCGCAGCGGCGGTACGGCCGGCCGACGACGTGCCGGCGGTCTATCGCGCGCAGCCGATCTACTACAAGGCCAACCGCTTCTCGGTGATCGGTACCGACGAGACAGTGCGCTGGCCGCGCTACAGCCAGGTCATGGATTTCGAGCTGGAGTTCGGCGTCTTCCTCGGCACGGGCGGCGCCGACATCACCAAGGGCCAGGCACGCCGGCACATCTTCGGCTTCGCGATCTTCAACGATTTCTCGGCCCGCGACGCGCAGTTCACCGAGATGCAGGGCATGCTGGGCCCATGCAAGGGCAAGGATTTCGATACCGGCAACGCCATCGGTCCGTGGCTGGTGACGGCCGATGAGATCGCCGATCCGTATGCGCTAACCATGTCGGTGCGCGTCAACGGCGAGACCTGGGCCAGCGGCACCTCGGCCGAGATGCTGCACGGCTTCGAGGACATGATCGCCTTCGTCTCGCGCGACGAGACGCTGCATGCCGGCGAGTTCTTCGGCTCCGGCACGATGGGCAACGGCTGCGGCCTGGAGCTCGACCGCTTTCTCAAGCACGGCGACGTCGTGGAGCTCGAGGTCGAGCGCATCGGGGTACTGCGCAACACCGTCGTGCGGCAGGATTGACGGCCGCGCGCGCCGCGCGCCACCATCACGCCAAGTGCAACACTGAACGCTAGTCGCATCACGCGGAGGATATCGTCATGCCACGCCGTTTCGTCGACCTGTCGATCTATCTCGAAAACGACGTGATCTCTGACCCGGTGCCGTTCGGGCCCAAGATCCAGTACCACAAGCACGAGGACACGGTGGGGCAGATCGCCAGCTTCTTCCCCGGCCTGAAGAAGGAGGACATGCCCGACGGCGCCGGCTGGGCGGTCGAGAACATCAGCCTCAGCACCCACAACGGCACGCACCTGGATGCGCCGTACCACTTTCATCCGACCATGGATCGCGGCGAGCGTGCCATCACCATCGACGAGGTGCCGCTGGAATGGTGCTTCCAGCCCGGCGTGAAGCTCGATTTCCGCGACAAGGCCGACGGCTACGTCATCACCGCCAAGGATGTCGAGGACGAGCTCAAGCGGGTCGGCCATGAGCTGAAGCCGCTGGAGATCGTCGTCGTCAACACCCGCGCCGGCTCGCGCTACGGCAACAACGACTACGTCAATGCCGGCTGCGGCATGGGCTACGACGCCACCATGTTCCTGCTGGAGAAGGGCGTGCGGCTGACCGGCACCGATGCCTGGAGCTGGGATGCGCCGTTCTACTTCACGGCGCAGAAATACGCCGAGACCAAGGATCCCTCGATCATCTGGGAAGGCCACAAGGCCGGCCGTCATATCGGCTACTGCCACCTCGAGAAGCTGCACAACCTCGAGGCGCTGCCGCCCGACGGCTTCATGATCTCCTGCTTCCCGCACAAGATCCGCGGCGCCTCCGCCGGCTGGACCCGCGCTGTGGCAATCTTCGACGAGTAATAATCCCTCTCCGCCCGCGTAGCGGGGGGAGAGGGGATGTGGGCTTGACTGTGTCTGTTTCATTCTGTATTTTCTGTTATGACAGAAATAACGGACACAAAATGCACCTGACCCCCGTGATGGAGCGCTACATCGTCCACTGGGGCGAGATGGGGACCCGTTGGGGGGTCAACCGCTCGGTGGCGCAGATCCATGCGCTGCTCTACCTGGCGCCCGAGCCGCAGCACGCCGACGCGATCGTCGAGACCTTGCAGATCGCCCGCTCCAACGTCAGCACCAGCCTGCGTGAGCTGGAGACGCTGGGCCTGGTCAAGCGCGTGCAGATGCTGGGCGACCGGCGCGATCACTTCACGGCGATCAAGGACAACTGGGAAACGCTGCTGGCGATCGTCGAAAGCCGCAAGGCCAAGGAGATCGACCCGACCATCGCCGTGCTGCGCGACTGCGTGGCGCAGGCGGCGAAGGATCGCGAGACGCCGGCGGAGATCAAGGAACGCATCGAGTCGATGCTGACCTTCGTCGAGACGCTCGATGGCTGGTACATGCAGGTCAAGGGACTGCCGAAGTCGACCTTGATCTCGCTGATGAAAATGGGTGCCCGCGTGGCGCGTTTCGTTGGTCGCGGTTGACGTTGTCGGCGTTTTCGGGAGTGCGGAGCGGGTCGCTGTAGGAGGAACCGATGAGCGGCGAGCGGGCACCGGCGGTCATGACGGATGCGCGCGTACGGTCAGTCCGGTGGCGCGATCTCGGACGCCTGAGCCGGACTGAAACGGTCGGCGAGCTGCTGTTGCCCCTGCCGTGGCTGGTGCTCTCCCTGGGGCTGGCGCATTTTGGTCACTATGCGCTGGCGCTGCCGGCATCGTTCATGTTCTTCCTCACCGGCCTGCGGCAGATCCACGACAGCTACCACGGCACGCTGGGGCTGACGCGCCGCGGCGACGACATGGTGATGCTGGTCCAGAGCCTGCTGATGATGAGCGCCATGCACGCGGTGAAGATCAACCACCTGCGGCACCATCGGCTGTGCATGGCGGAGGGCGACGTCGAAGCGGCCAGCGCGCGCATGAGCGCCGTCGGCGCCATCGCGTTCGGGCCGCTGTTTCCGTTCCTGCTGCTGCGCGAAGCGTTGCGCAGCGGGCCCCGATACGACCGGCGCTGGGTGAAGGCCGAGCTCGGCGCCATCGCGCTGTGGGTCGGGCTCGTGTTCGGCGTCCTGGAATGGGACGCGCTGCGCTATCACGTGATCGCCATGAGCGTCGGCGAGTGCTTCACCGCCTTCTTCTGTGTCTGGACGGTGCATCACGGCTGCGACCGCGACCATTTCATCGCCCGCACGTCACGCCGTCGGTTCTGGAACAGGGTCTTCTACGACATGTTCTTCCATGTCGAGCACCACCTGTTTCCCGGCGTGCCGACGCGGCATCTGCACCGGCTCGCGGCACGCCTCGACGCCGCCGCCCCGGAACTGCGCGGCAAGGACGTCTGGGTGGTCGAGGACGTCTTCCGCGCCCCCAACCCCCTCTCCGCCCGCGTGTTCAGACCGGGGAGAAGGTGGACAGGTGTTCGGGGACATCGTGGACACGTTGTGGACCTCAGTCGAGGGTTCGGATGTCGACGGAGGCAATGAACTGTGTGCGGAAGAAAGCCTCGAAGAGGCCGTC
>DATEIF010000058.1:0-4427 GCA_035279205.1 Vineibacter sp. | reverse complement strand
CGCAGCAGCAGGCCCAGCGGCCGACCGGCCGGCCCGGCGGTGACCGGCCGGTGCCGGTGCTGGCCGCGGCCGCGCAGGTGGCCGACGTGCCGGTGTACCTGGACGGTGTCGGCACCACCAAGGCCCTCAACACGGTGACCGTCAAACCCCAGGTCGACGGCAAGCTGATCAAGGTCTCCTTCAAGGAGGGCCAGGACGTGCCGCGCGGCTACGTGCTGGCCGAGATCGATCCGACCACCTACCAGGCCCAGCTTGACCAGGCGATGGCGCTCAAAGCCCAGCACCAGGCCCAGCTCGCCAACGCCCGGATGGACGTCGAGCGCTACGGGCAGCTGGCAAAACTGAACGCCGGCTCGCAACAGCAGGCCGATGCGGCACGCGCCCAGGTGGCGCAGCTGGAGGCGCAGATCAAGTCGGACGACGGTGCGATCGACAATGCCCGCGCCATCCTGGCCTACACCAAGGTCGTGGCGCCGATCGACGGCCGTACGGGCATCCGCCAGGTCGACGAAGGCAATATCGTGCGGGCTTCCGATACGACCGGCATCGTCGTGATCACGCAGATCAAGCCGATCTCGGTGCTGTTCAGCCTGCCGCAGCAATATCTGGGGCAGGTCAATAAGGCGTTCGGGCAGGGCGTGCTGGCGGTCGAGGCCCTGGGGGTAGACGGCCGCACCGTGATCGACCGCGGCACCCTGCAGGTGGTCGACAACCAGGTCGACCAGACGACCGGCACGGTGCGCCTGAAGGCCGAGTTCCCCAACGCCGACCTGCAGCTCTGGCCCGGCCAGTTCGTCGCCGTGCGCCTGCTGGTCTCGACCCTGAAGCAGGTGGTGGTGGTTCCCACGGCCGCCGTGCAGCGTGGTCCCAACGGCCCGTTCGTGTTCGTCATTCAGCAAGACAGCACCATCGCGCAACGGCCGGTGAGTGTCTCGCAACAGGACGAGTCGCGCGCCGTCGTGGCCAACGGCCTGCAGTCCGGCGAACAGGTGGTGACCACGGGCTTCGCGCGGCTGGCCAACGGTGCGCGCGTCAGCATCTCCCAGCCGGCCGACGATGGCGTGCGGCCATCCGACGTGCGCCGCCCGGGCATTGGACGGCCCGAGGGCGGCGAGGGGCGCCGGCGCCAGGACAGTGGCAGCGGCGGGGGCGGTGGCGGCAGCAAGCCATGAGCGTCTCGGCGCCCTTCATCCGCCGGCCCATCGCCACGTCGCTGCTGGGCATCGCGATCATGCTGGGCGGCGCGCTGGGCTATTGGTGGCTGCCGGTGTCGGCGTTGCCGCAGGTCGATTTCCCCACCATCCAGGTCACGACCCAGCTGCCGGGCGCCAATCCCGACACCATGGCCGCCCTGGTCACGGCGCCGCTGGAGCGCCAGTTCGGGCAGATCGCGTCGCTCACGACCATGACGTCGTCGAGCTCCTATGGCGTGAGCCAGATCACCCTGCAGTTCGACCTCAACCGTGACATCGACGCCGCTGCCCAGGACGTGCAGGCGGCCATCAACGCCGCCGGCTCGACACTGCCGCGCAATCTTCCGTATCCCCCCGTCTACCTGAAAGTGAATCCGGCCGACGCGCCCATCGTCACCCTGGCGCTGACGTCCGAGACGCTGCCCCTGCGCCAGCTCAGCGACCTTGCCGACACCATGCTGGCGCAGCGCCTGAGTGAAATCACCGGTGTCGGCAACGTGTCGATCCAGGGTGGCGTGCGGCCGGCCGTGCGCATCCAGGCTGACCTCACGCGGCTGGCCGGTTACGGCCTGGGCATGGAGGACCTGCGCACTGCCATCGCCGGCGCCAACGTCGCCGGACCCAAGGGTCTGCTCGACGGCGCGCACCAGTCCTATACCATCGCGGCCAACGACCAGATCGCGGCGGCGCAGGCCTATCGCTCGGTCATCGTCGCCTATCGCAACGGCGCCCCGGTGATGCTGTCGGACGTCGCCGACATCATCGACGGCCTGGAGAACAGCAAGGTCGCCGGCTGGTATCAGGGCGCGCCGGCGGTCGTGATCGCCATCCAGCGCCAGCCCGGCGCTAACGTCATCGCCACTATCCAGGGCATCCTGCACGAGCTGCCGCGCATGGAGCGGGCCATGCCGGCCGGCATCCGGCTGTCGATCGTGCACGACCGCACCCACACCATCCGCGCCTCGGTGCACGACGTGCAGTTCACCCTGATGCTGAGCGTCGCGCTGGTCGTGCTGGTGGTCTTCATCTTCCTGCGCACGGTGCGCGCCACCATCATCGCCGGCGTCACCCTGCCGCTGTCGCTGATCGCGACATTCGGCGTCATGTGGTTCTGCGGCTTCAGCCTCGACAACCTGTCGCTGATGGCGCTCACCATCGGCACCGGCTTCGTCGTCGACGATGCCATCGTGATGATCGAGAACATCGTGCGCCACATGGAGGACGGCGAGTCGCCGTTCGACGCCGCCCTGCGCGGCGCGCGCGAGATCGGCTTTACCGTGATTTCGCTCACCGTGTCGCTGGTGGCGGTCTTCATCCCGCTGCTGTTCATGACCGGCATCGTCGGGCGCATGTTCCGCGAGTTCGCGCTCACGCTCACCATCGCCGTGGTGGTGTCGGCCATCGTGTCGCTGACCCTGACGCCGATGATGTGCAGCCGGCTGCTGGCGGCCGGCCGCGGCGTGGCGGCGCACCAGGCGCCGGGGGCGCTCGGACGCCTGGTCGATCGTACGGTCGACTTCTATCGCGTCAGCCTGATGTGGGTCCTGCGGCACCGCACGCTGACCCTGCTGGTCACGGCGGCCACCTTGGTGGCGACCGTCTGGCTCTACCTCACGGTGCCCAAGGGATTCCTGCCGCAGCAGGACACCGGCATGATCACGGCGGTCGTCGAGGGCGGCACGCAGGTGTCGTTCACCGAGATGCAGCGCCTGCAGGGGACGGTCGAGGAGGTGATCCGCAAGGACCCCGATGTCACCGGCGTGGTGTCCGTCGTCGGCGTCAGCCCCGTCAATCCGGCCCCCAACGCCGGCACGCTCACCATCGCGCTGCGGCCGCGCAACGAGCGGCGCGCGGTGGCCGGCCAGATCGTCGAGCGCCTGCAGCGGGTCATCGCCGAGATCCCCGGCGTCACCGTCTTCTTTCAGCCGGTCCAGGACATCCAGATCAGCACGCGATCGAGCCGGGCCCAGTTCCAGTACACACTGGTGGGCACCAGCCGCAACGACGTCACGACCTGGTCGCACCGGCTGGCCGAGAAGCTGCGCGCCACGCCGATCCTGCGCGATGTCGCGCTGGAATCGCAGGAAGGCGGATTGCGCGCCTTCGTCCAGGTCGATCGCGAGATGGCGGGACGCCTGGGCGTGTCGATGCAGGCCATCGGCGACACCCTCTACGACGCCTTCGGTCAGCGCCAGATCTCGACCATCTACGGCCAGGCCAACCAGTATCGCGTCGTGCTGGAAGCGATGCCGCGCTACCAGCAGGATCCCACGGCGCTGGCCAGCCTCTACGTCACCTCCTCGACGGGTGCCCAGGTGCCGCTGGGCGCCTTCGCGCGCATCGAGCGCATCACGGCACCGCTGGTGATCAGCCACCAGGAACAGTTCCCGTCGGTGACGATCAGCTTCAACCTCGCCGCCGGCGCCTCGCTCAGCGATGCCGTTGCCGTGCTGTCTGCTGCCGGGCGCGATGTCGGGCTGCCGGAATCGGTGATCGGCAGCTATTCGGGCGATGCCGCCGAGTTCGCCAAGTCGCTGGCGGGCGAGCCATGGCTGATCCTGGCCGCGGTGGTGACGATCTACATCGTGCTGGGCTTTCTGTACGAAAGCTTCATCCACCCGTTCACCATCCTCACCACCCTGCCGTCGGCCGGCGTCGGTGCCCTGCTGGCGCTGATGGTGTGCGGCCAGGACCTGTCGATCATCGCCCTGATCGGCATCGTGCTGCTGATGGGCATCGTGAAGAAGAACGCGATCATGATGATCGACTTTGCGCTGGAGGCCGAGCGCAAGGAACGCATGTCGCCGCACGATGCCATCGTGCAGGCCTGCCTGCTGCGCTTCCGGCCGATCATGATGACGACCTTGGCGGCCCTGTTCGGCGCCCTGCCCATGGTGTTCGAGAACGGCACCGGCTCGGAGCTGCGCTTTCCGCTGGGCATCACCATCGTCGGCGGCCTGCTGCTGAGTCAGATCCTGACGCTCTACACGACGCCCGTGGTCTATCTCGCGATGGAGGCGCTGCGGGTGCGCCTGGGCGGCCGCGCGCCGGTGGTGGTGCCGGTGCGCCAGAGCGCGGAGTAGGGCCGTGCGGTGGTGGCACTCGATTCCCTCCCCCACGCAGTGGGGGAGGTGGCCGAAGGCCGGAGGGGGAGCCCACGTGGTGCTCAAACATGAAACACCACGTCGGGTCCCCTCCGCCCACCGACGTTTCGACGCTTCGCGTCGAAACGTC
>DATEIF010000057.1:0-11896 GCA_035279205.1 Vineibacter sp. | reverse complement strand
CCGGCTGAGTCAGGTTAAGCTGGCGCGCCGCCGCCGAGAAGCTGCCCAGCTCGATCACCTCCATGAGGGTCCGCAGCTGATCGAGATTGAGGCTGCGCATCACAAAGGATTCCCTATCGACATGATCAGAAAAAACAATGTGCCCCGTGGCCATGGCGAGCGCAATGATCGCACCGTGAGGGCATCGAAGGCGTGGAATCCATCATGTCTCAGCACCGGATCCGCGGGCGGTGGCTTGGCATAATCTTGGTGATGCTGTGCCTCGTTGCATCCGGTGCTTATGTCTGGCACCGGGGCGAGCAGGCCGCGGCCGCAGCGCGGGCCGACGCCGAGGCGAAGGCGCGGGCCGAGGCCGCCGACCGACAACGCGCTGAGGCCCTTCGCGAGCGGCGCGGGGAGCGCGACTGCACGGACTGTCCCGAGATGCTGTCGGTGCCGCCGGGAAGCTTCATGATGGGATCGTCAGCCGCGAAGGAGGGACCGCAGCGTCGTGTGTCGATCGGCTATGCGCTCTCGCTGGCGAAGTACGAAGTGACGCGAGGCGAGTTCGAGGCTTTCGCCCGGGCAACCGGCTATCTGCCGCCAAGGGATGCCCAGGTTCCCGATCGACCGACCGATCATTGGCGCCGGCCTGGATTTGACCAGACGGACAGGCATCCAGTGGTGAATGTCACGTGGCAGGATGCGGCAGCGTACGTCGCGTGGCTGCGGAAGATCACCGGCAAGAACTATCGACTGCCATCGGAGGCTGAATGGGAGTACGCGGCGCGCGCCGGCACCACGACGGAGCGCCATTGGGGCGACGGTGATGCTTGCAGCCATGCCAACGTGGGTGACCTGCTGTTTGCCAGGACCCTGACGGGCATCAGGGGTAACCCGGGCCTGTTCACGTGCACCGATGGCCATCTGTTCACTGCCCCTGTCGGTGCGTTTGCGGCCAACGCCTGGGGCTTTCACGACATGTTGGGCAACGCCCAGGAATGGGTGCTCGACTGCTGGGCCGAGGATTACGCGGGTGCTCCTGCCAATGGCGATGCCCGCCAGGTCGGTGACTGCAATCGCCGCGTGCTGCGCGGCGGCAGCTGGAGCAGCGGTCCTGACGGCATACGGGTGGCCGACCGCGTCAAGGAGCTGATCGGCTACACCCAGTTCTTCATAGGCTTTCGTGTTGCCCGGGCGGATTAGCGACGCCTTGCGCTTCCCGCAGCTCCAGCAACGCGTTGCGGACGACCTCCAGCGCGGCCTCATTGGGCTTGCTGCGGTGTTCGATCAGCGCCAGCGTGCAGGCCACCGGCGGTTCCAGCGGGCGTACGGCGACGCCGGGCGCCAGATCGGCGACGGCGATGTCGGGCACGATCGACATCCCCAGCCCCAGCTCGACGACTTTCTTCATCGCCTCGATCGTTCCCATGAGCATCGGCGTGCGCGGCAAGGGCATCTGCTTGGACAGCCACCGCATGACCAGCGTATGGACAGCGCCGCGGGCGTGTTCGAGAACGAGCGCCTGCTGGGCTGCGTAGTCGGGTGTGACGACATCGGGGATGTCGGACGCGGTGGACGGCAGGATCGCCTGCAGCTTTTCCCAGCGCAGCGGTGTGATCCGCAGATGCGTGTCGTCGACCGGCAGCGTCACCAGCCCCAGGTCCATCCTGTTCTGGATGATGTTCTCGACCGTATCGCGGGTCGGTAAGTTGGTAACGAGCAGCTCGATGCCGGGGTGCTCCTCATGCAGCCGCCGCAGGATCGGCGGCAACAGATAGGTCAGCGCCGTATTCGTGGTGCCGATATGCACACGGCCGATCCAGCCATCTCTGTAGCGCCGCATGGCCGAGGCGGCGAAGTCGCATTCACGAAAGATCCGCCGGGCATGCTCGACCAGCTCGCGACCCGGTGTCGTTGCGTGCACGGTCTTGCCCATGCGCTCGATGAGCGGTACGCCGAAACGCTGCTCGAGCTCGCGGACCTGCAGGCTCACGGCCGGCTGCGTCAGGTTGAGCTGGCGGGCAGCTGCCGAGAAGCTGCCCAGCTCGACCACCTCCATGAGGGTCCGCAGTTGGTCCAGATTGAGGCTGCGCATCGCAAAGAAATCCTTATCGGCGCGATCAGGAGATACAAAGTGCCTTGCCCACCCTGTAGCGCTAACCTGTCGTCACAGAGTTTCGCAGGCAGTTGATAACCGACTCACTCTTAGTGCTGGCGGGCGCCCACAGGGATAGCGCGCCGACCTGGAACGCAGCGTACGACCGCCCCGGTGGCTGATGCATCGGTTGGGTGGACTATTGTGCCTGACAATTTCACCAGCCGCAGCCCCGGATATTGCGCGGGTGCACTCGCATCGCGGCTCGCTGCCGCCTCAGCGCAGGTGGCAGGCGGCGAGGTGTCCGGGCGCGACCTCGCGCAGAGCCGGCGTCTCGATGCGGCAGCGATCGACGGCGTACGGGCAGCGCGGGTGGAAATGGCAGCCCGGCGGCGGCCTTACCGGGCTGGGCACGTCGCCCTGGACGACCAGCTTCCGGCGCTTGATGGCGGGGTCGGGTACCGGCACCGCCGAGAGCAGGACCTCGGTGTAGGGGTGCAGCGGATTGGTGAACAGGGTCTTCTTGTCGGTGTACTCGACGATGCGGCCCAGATACATCACCGCGATGCGGTGGCTGATGTGCTCGACCACCGCCAGATTGTGCGAGATGAAAAGGTAGGAGAGTCGGCGCTCGCGCTGAAGATCCATCAGCAGGTTGATCACCTGGGCCTGGATCGACACATCCAACGCCGATACCGGCTCGTCCCCGATGATCAGTTTCGGGTTGAGCGCCAGGGCGCGGGCGATGCCGATGCGTTGGCGCTGGCCGCCCGAGAACTGATGCGGGTAGCTGTCCATCTGAGCGCGTCGCAGGCCGACGCGCTCGAACAACGCCGCCACGGCATCGCGCCGCTCGCCCGTCTTGTGCGTGCCATGGACCAGCAACGGCTCGCCGACGATCTCGCCGGCCGTCATGCGCGGGTTGAGCGATGAGAACGGGTCCTGGAAGATGATCTGCATCTGCCGGCGCCAGGGCCGCAGCGCCGTACGCGGCAGCTGGGAGATGTCCTGGCCGCCGACATGGATCGAGCCGGCGGTCGGGTCGATCAGCCGCAACACGGTGCGCCCCACCGTCGACTTGCCGCAGCCGCTTTCGCCGACCAGGCCGAGCGTTTCGCCTTCGGCGATGGTGAAACTCACGCCGTCGACGGCAAAGACGTAACCCGCGGTTCGGCGCAGCAGGCCCTTGCGGATCGGGAAGTGCTTTTTCAGATCGCGCACCTCCAGAACCGGCGGTGGCGCCGGTGGCGTCGCTGCGGGCGCGGCAGAGGGGAGAGTGTCAGGCATGGCCGTTGCCCCTCAGCTCGTGCGAGCGCCAGCAGGCCGCCCAGTGACCCGGCTGCTTCTCCTCATAGGCGGGGTAGTGCTCGCGGCAGCGGTCCTGCGCGAAGGCACAGCGCGGGGCAAACGCGCATCCCTGCGGCAGGTCCGTCAACGCCGGCACCATGCCCGGGATCTCCTGCAGGCGCGCTTCGCCCGTCTGGGCCTCGCCGCGCATCAGGCTCAGCCGCGGGATCGACGCCATCAGGCCCAATGTGTAGGGGTGCAATGGTCGCGCGAAGAGGTCGGCGACTGGCGCCTCCTCGACCTTACGGCCGGCGTACATCACGATCACGCGCTGCGCCGTCTCGGCCACCACGCCGAGATCGTGCGTGATCAGGATCACCGCAGTCCCGAGCTTGCGCTGCAGCTCGACGATCAGCTCGAGGATCTGCGCCTGGATGGTGACATCGAGTGCCGTCGTCGGCTCGTCGGCGATCAGGATCTTGGGATTGCACGCCAGCGCCATGGCGATCATGGCGCGCTGGCGCATGCCGCCGGACAGTTGGTGTGGGTACTCGCGCACCCGTTGCTCCGGCTCCGGAATGCGCACCAGTCGCAGCATGTCGACCGCCTTGCCCAACGCCGCTTTGCGCGAGAGGTCCTGATGCAGGATCAATGCCTCGGCAATCTGGCGGCCGATCGTCATCACCGGGTTGAGCGAGGTCATCGGCTCCTGGAAAATCATCGAGATGTCGTTGCCGCGCACCTGGCGCATGGCCGGCTCGTCCAGCCGCAGGAGGTCGACGCCGTCCAGCCGCACCGAGCCGTCGACGATGCGGCCGGGAGGCTCCGGCACGAGCCGCATCAGCGACAGCGCCGTGATGCTCTTGCCGCACCCCGATTCGCCGACAATGGCCAGCGCCTCGCCGCGCATCACGGTGAAGGTCACGTCGTTGACCGCCTTCACGATGCCCTGCCGCGTATAGAAATAGGTGCTGAGTCGTTCGACGATCAGGGCCGGCTCGGAACTACCGGCGGCCATCGTCTCGGCGCGCGATTCGGTTCGGTCCATGCTTGTTGTCATGTGCGCTCGCGCGGATCGAGCATGTCACGCAATGCGTCGCCCAGCAGGTTCGTGCCGAACACGGAAAGGCTGATGGCAATCCCCGGAAAGAGAACCAGCCAGGGGGCGGTGCGGATGTATTCCGCCGCCGACTCCGACAGCATGCGGCCCCAGGACGGGTGCGGCTCCGGGACGCCCAGCCCCAGGAACGACAGCGACGCCTCGGTGAGGATCGCCGAGCCGAGCTGGGCGGTGGCCAGCACGATCAGCGGTGCCAGGGTGTTGGGCAACACGTGGCGCACGGCGATGCGCAGTTCGCTCATGCCGGTGGCACGCGCCGCCTCGACAAACGGCTGCTCGCGCAGCGACAGCGTGCTGGAGCGGATGACGCGGGCGATGTTGGGCACCAGTGCAATGGCGATCGCGATGATCGTGTTCTGCAATGACGGGCCCAGCGAGGCCGCCATCACCAGCGCCATGACCAGCAACGGCAGCGCCTGCATGATGTCCATGACGCGCTGTACGACCAGGTCGACCCAGCCGCCCAGGTAGCCTGACATCAGGCCGACGATGACGCCGACGGCGCAACCCAGCGCGGTGGCACCCACGCTCACCGCCAGCGAGATGCGGGCGCCGTGCACGATGCGGCTGTAGACGTCACGGCCCATGAAGTCGGCGCCGAGCCAATAGACCGACCCGGGTGGCGCCAGCGAGTTGCGGGCGCTGGTGGCCGTCGGATCGAACGTGGCGACGATATTGGCCAGCAGCGCCGCGAGGACGAAGACGACGACAATCACCGCACCGGCAGCGCCCAGCGGATAGCGCCGGATGAGGAAGCCGGCGGCGCTCCAGCCGCCGCGAACATGCGCGCCGGCGCGCAGCAGTGCGGCATCGTGGTCGATGGTACTCACGCGGTGGCCTCCCTGGCCGCTGTCGCCGTTCAGTCGGCGTATTTGATACGCGGATCGAGGATCATGTAGGCCATGTCGACCAGGAAGTTGGCCACCACGACCACGACTGCGATGAACATGACGAGGTTCTGCACGATCGGATAGTCACGCCAGATCACAGCCTCCACCAGGAAGCGCGCGACGCCCGGAACGTTGAACACGGTCTCGGTAACGATCAAGCCGCCGATCAGGAAGGCGGCCTCGATGCCGATAATGGTGACGACCGGCAGCACCGCGTTGCGCAAGGCATGATCGTAATTCACGGATCCCGGCGTGGCGCCCTTCGAACGGGCGGTGCGGATGTAGTCCTGGCGCAGCACCTCAAGCATTGACGAGCGCGTGAGGCGCATGATGAGGGCCGAGCTGCGGAAGCCTACGGCCGCCGCCGGTACACTGAGCAGCGCCAGTTCCTTCCACAATGTCTCGGGTGGGTCAGTGTAGATCGGGATGAACCCGAAATAGCGCACGAAGAGCATGAGGATCAGCAGGCCCAGCCAGAACGAGGGCAGCGATAGCCCGCTGAGGCTCAGCACGCGCAGAACGTAGTCGATCGGCGTGTTCTGGCGCACGGCACTGATCACGCCCAGCGGCACGCCGAAGACCACCGAGAAGATCAACGACAGGACGGCAAGCTTCACGGTGATCGGGATGCGTGGCGCGATCTCCTCGACGGCCGGTTTCTCGGTCACGTAGGCGAAGCCGAGATCGCCCTGCACCAGTCCGGAAATCCAGTGCCAGTACTGCGTCAGAATCGGCAGGTCGAGGCCGAGGTCCCGTTCGAGGCGGGCTTTTTCCTTGGGATCGACGAAGCCCGCGGCGTCGAACAGGATGTCGCTGATATTGCCCGGCACCAGCCGCAACATGACGAAGATCAGCACCGACATCCCGAACAGCGTCAGGACCATCAGGAACGTTCGGCGGACTAGGTAGGCAGCCACGTCGCGACTCCGTCTCCTCGAACTGAAATCCGTCTATCCCGCAGCACTGTGGAACCTGTCATCGACAGATTCCACAGCGCCGGCCAGGACGGCAGAAAGCGCGTCCTACTTCTCCAGCCAGACGTCGTCGAAACGCCAGCCGTTGTAGATCGAGTTGTGCTGCAGGGTCAGCCCCTTCAGGCGCGGCTGCCAGCAGGTGTTCTCGACGTTGTGCGAGATCACCGGCCGCGCGGCATCTTCGGCCAGCTTGCGGTCGATTTCCCACACCAGCTTCTTGCGCTTTTCCTTGTCGATTTCGCGCGACTGCGCCTCGATCAGCTTCTCGACCTCCGGATTGCAGTAGCCGGTGTAGTTACGCTCCGACTTGCACGTGAAGTTCTCGTAGAAATTCACGTCGGGATCATCGACGCCCACGCCCGTCAGGTTCATGCCGACCGAGTAGTCCTTGCGCGCGACCTTGGCGTGCCAGACCGGCGTGTCGATGGGCTCGAGCTCGCCGTCGATATAGATCTTCTTGAGCTGGTCGATCAGGATGACGCCGGGGTCACGGTAAATGGCGATGTTGCGTGTCGACACCTTGACCTTGAGCGTCTTGTCCGGGCCGTAGCCCAGCCCCTCCATGATCTTGCGCGCCTCGGCGAGGTTCTTGGCGTGGTCGCCGAAGCCGGGCAGCTCGTCCAGCATTTCCTTCGGCATCGACCACACGCCTTCGGGCGCCGGCAGCATCGAGGCGCCGAGCGTGGCGTGACCATGGCTCAGGATGTCGGAAAAAGCCTTGCGATCGAGCGCCAGAAGCATGGCCTGCCGGATCTTCGGATTGTCGAACGGCGGCGCCTCCTGGTTAACGATCAGGTTGTTGTTGACGTTGGTCGGTCGCGCCTCGCAGACCGCCTTAGGGGCCTGCGCCTTGATGTCGTTGAGCAGGGGAAAGGTGACGTCAGAATCGAAGGTGAGGTCGAAATCGCCGGCGATGAAAGCGAGGATGCGGGTCGACCGGTTGGGAATGATCCGCCAATCAATGGCATCGAGGTAGGGATGGCCCTTGCGCCAATAGTCGGGATTCTTCACCAGGCGGATCGATTCATTGCGCTTCATCTCCACGAACTTGAAGGGACCCGTGCCGATCGGCTTGGTCCGCATGTCACGCGTCGACACATGGCACGGATAGACCGGCGAATAGCCGGCGGCGAGCATGGCCATGAAGGACGGTTGCGGCCGGCCGAGATTGAACGTCACCTCCTGGTCGCCATTGGCCGTGACGCTCTGAAGGTTCTGCCACCAGACGCGGCGCGGGTTCTTGCGGAACGCATCACCCTTTTCGGATTCCTCCTGCGTCAGCTTGGTCCAGGTACACACGACATCCTTGGCCGTGAACGGCTTGCCGTCATGCCACTTCACGCCTTCACGCAATTTCATGGTCAGCTTGGTGTTGTCGCTGTTCCATGACCAGCTGGTGGCCAGGTCGGGCACGATCTTGTCGATGCTGTTGATCTTCTCCTTGGGGTCGAACATCACGAGATTGTTAAACACCGCCATGAACGGCATGTTCGTCGAGATCGTGGCCTCCTCGTGGATTGAGGCGCTGGGCGGCATGTCGCGGTGATAGACACGCAGCGTACCGCCGGCCTGCTGGGCCACGGCGGGCGCCGTCAGTGTCACGATTCCCGCAAGCGACGCAGCCGCAAGGGCTGCACAATGGTTGCGCATGGCCGTTCCTCCTGTCGTTCGCCACCCGTTGCACCGCAGACGCGGGCCGTCGCGGCGCCCGTTCTCTTGCTTGTTGAGAAGACGCTAACACAGGTTCGGGGCACGCGTATACCGGCCCACGCAACGCGTGATCGGCGAGGATCTCTTCACAAGAGACCGCTGGAGTATTGTGTTGGCGCAGGCCTATGCTCGCGCCCGGCGCAGGCACAGCCGCGCTCAACGCGTGGGAGGAAGAATGATGCTGAAGGCTCTCGGCGCCGTTGCATTCGGCGCGTCACTCGCGTGCTTTTCCGTTCAGGCAATAGCGCAGATCGCAGTGTCGTCGAATGACCGCAAGATGGTGCTCGACAACGGCACGCCGAAGATCGTCGCCAATCCCAAGCCGGACACCGCGACGATCATCGACCTCGGTGCGAAGCCGCCCAAGGTAGTGGCTGAGATCGACGTGCCGGGCAGCGTGGTCGGACCGCCACTGTCGGTGGCCGTGTCCCGCGACGGGTCGACCGCTTACGTCGCATCGGCCATGAAGATCGACGCCAAGGATTCGACCAAGCAGGAGGCCGACGACAAGATCGCCATCATCGACCTCAAGGCGACGCCGCCCAAGGTGGTCGGTCAGATCCAGGCGGGCAAGGCGCCCTCCGGCTTGTCGATTTCGCCGGACGGCAAGCTGCTGATCGTCGCCAACCGCAACGAGGGCAGTGTTTCGATGTATGCGCTGGCCGGCAAGGAGGCTCGCGAGCTCGCGAAGCTCACCGTTGGCAAGGAGACATCGATGCCGAGCCATGTCGCGTTCACGCCGGATGGCAAGACGGCATTGGTGTCGATGTATGGCGAGAACACGGTGAAACTGCTGAAGGTCGATGGCGAGAAACTCGAGGACACCAAGCGCGAGATCTCGGTCGGTACGCGGCCTTATCCCGTCGTGGTGCATCCCGGCGGCAAGATGGCGGTGGTCGCCAATGTCGGGCGCGGGACCGGCGATGTCGATACGCTCACGATCATCGATCTGACGAAGAATCCGGCGCGTACGGTGGCGTGGGTCGATCTCGGCTACGAGACGCCCGAAGGCATGATGCTGTCGCCCGACGGCAAATGGTGTGGCGTCGTCCTGCACAACGGCACCGGCCGTGCGAAGGATTCGCCCTTCTATCACCCCACGGGCCGCCTGGTGATCTACAAGGTCGACGGCACGCGTCTGACCAAGGCCGCCGAGGCGCCGATCGGACGCTGGTCGCAGGGGATCGCGTTCTCGCGCGACGGCAAGACCATCGTGGTGCAGAACATGGTTGAGGAAAACGCCATGGTCTTCCGCTGGGATGGTGGCAAGCTGGTCGACACCAAGCAGCCGATCAAGCTCGGCGGCGGCGGCGCTGCTATTCGCACCGCCGGCGGCCTGTAGACGTCCGGCCCTGCCGACAGGCAAGGCGGGGGAGGGAAACAATGGTGAATCTGCTGCGGCGCCGGCCTTTGATGGCCGGGGCTGCGATGGCGCTGGCGGCAAGGCCGGTACGCGCCGAAACTTTTCCCAGCCAGACCATCCGCCTGGTGGTCGGCTTCTCGCCGGGCGGCGGCACGGATGCATTGGCGCGTGCCGTCGCCGACAAGCTGCGTGACAATCTGGGACAGACCGTCATCGTCGACAACAAGCCCGGCGCCGGCAGCAATCTGGCGCACGAGTTCGTCGCCAAGCAGCCGCCCGATGGCTATACGCTGCTGATCGGCAGCAATACGACCATGTTGTTTCCGTTCCTGGTATCGAGGCTGGGCTACGATCCGAATACGGCCTTCACACCCATCGGCTTCATCGCGAAACAGGATTCAATCCTGGTCGGCTCGGCCAAGGCGCCGTACGCCGATCTCAGGGCGATCGTGCAGGCCGCGCGTTCGACACCAGGCGCGGTCCAATATGGGACGGCGGGCGTCGCCACACCCATGCACCTGGCGGCCGAGCAGTTCGGCCTGGTCAACAAACTCAAGCTTACCCATGTCCCGTTCCGGGGCACGGGGCCGATGGTGTCCGATTTGCTCGGGGGTCACCTGGAACTCGGTGTCTCGAGCTTGACCAGCGTACAGCAGTACTTCGCCGATGGGCGGCTCAAGCCCTATGCCATCGCGGCCATGGCGCGCTCGCCATCAGCGCCCGACGTGCCGACGTTTCGCGAGCTCGGCGCCGGCGATATCGAGGGCACGATCGCCTATTCCTTGATTGCGCCCGCCGGCGTGTCGCCGGCGATCGTGCGGCGCTTGAACGAGGCGTTGAATGCCTCGGTAGCGACACCGCAGATGCGTGACGACCTGAACAAGCGCGGTTTCGACGCCATGGGCGGCACGCCCGAGGAGCTGCGCCAGTGGCTCAGCGGTCAGGCGGCGATCTGGGGTCCTGTTCTGCAGGCGGCCGGCGTGAAGCCGGAGTAAGGAGAACACGCCTGCCGTCGCGGCCGTGACAGGGTAGCGGCGTTGTGGCAAACGCCGGTGCTGCGCCACGATCAATCGGAGACCGTCATGGCCGATCGCGCCCTCGTGCTGTTCTCGGGCGGGCAGGACTCGACTGTCTGCCTGGCCTGGGCGCTTGACCGCTACGATCACGTCGAAACCATCGGCTTCGACTATGGCCAGCGTCACGCCGTTGAAATGACCTGCCGGGATGCTGTTCGCGCGGCACTGCGCCGGGCCTTCCCGCAGTGGGCGCCGCGCCTGGGGGACGATCATGTCCTTGACCTGCGCACGCTGGCCTCGATCGGCGATACGGCGCTGACGGGTGATGCCGTCATTGCGTTCGAGAAGAACGGGCTGCCCAACACGTTCGTGCCGGGCCGCAACATCCTGTTCTTCACGTACGCCGCGGCGCTCGCCTATCGGCGCGACCTGAAGCGCCTGGTCGGCGGCATGTGCGAGACCGACTATTCGGGCTATCCGGACTGCCGCGACGACACGCTGAAGGCGCTGCAAGTGGCGCTGACCCTGGGGCTCGATCGCCGCGTCGTCATAGACACGCCGCTGATGTGGATCGACAAGGCCGACACGTGGCGGCTGGCCGAAAGGCTGGGCGGCCGTGCGCTGGTCGATCTGATCATCCAGGAGACGCACACCTGTTACCTGGGCGATCGAACGGCGCGGCATGACTGGGGCTATGGCTGCGGCACATGTCCGGCGTGCCAGCTGCGGGCCCAGGGCTGGGCCCGCTATCAGGGTACGTAAGAAAAAGGGCCGGGATCGCTCCTGGCCCTTGATCGTTCGTGTAAAGGCGTTCAGCCGCTTACCACTTTGCCATGCGCTCCTTGAGCATGCCGTCGAGCGTGTCGAGGAACTGCTGCGTGGTCTGCCACGGCTCGTTGGGGCCGATCAGCAGGGCGAGGTCCTTGGTCATCTTGCCGCTTTCGACGGCATCGACGCAGACCTTCTCCAGGGTATCGGCGAACTTCACGAGATCCGGCGTGTCGTCGAACATACCACGGTACTTCAGGCCCTGGGTCCAGGCGAAGATCGAGGCGATCGGGTTGGTCGATGTCGCCTTGCCCTTCTGATGCTCGCGGTAATGGCGCGTCACCGTGCCGTGCGCTGCCTCGGCCTCGACCGTCTTGCCGTCGGGCGTCATCAGCACCGAGGTCATGAGGCCGAGCGAGCCGAAACCCTGGGCTACCGTGTCGGACTGCACGTCGCCGTCGTAGTTCTTGCAGGCCCAGATGAACGCGCCTTCCCACTTCAGCGCCGAGGCGACCATGTCGTCGATCAGGCGATGCTCGTAGGTGATGCCCTTGGCCTTGAACTTGTCGGCGAACTCCTTGTCGAACACGTCCTGGAACAGGTCCTTGAAGCGGCCGTCGTAGCGCTTGAGGATGGTGTTCTTGGTCGAGAGGTAGACCGGCCAGCCGCGCATCAGGCCGTAGTTGAACGA
>DATEIF010000056.1:0-14678 GCA_035279205.1 Vineibacter sp. | reverse complement strand
CGGTGCGGATAGTCGTCGACCCGCTGCTCCGGCGAGGGGATCCGCACATGCCGGAGCATCTCGATCGCATGTGCGCGCGCCTCCCGTGGCGAGGCGCCGCGATGACGGATGACCGCCTCGGCGATCTGATCGCCCACCGTGTAGGACGGATTGAGCGACGTCATCGGCTCCTGGAAGATCATCGCCAGCCGATCGCCGCGCAGGTCGCGCAAGGTGCGATCTGATGTGTGCAGCAGGTCGGTGCCTTCGAAGCGCACGGAGCCCGAGACGCGCGCCGTCTGCTTGGGAAGAAGGCCCATGATCGACAGCGACGTCACGCTCTTGCCGCAGCCTGATTCGCCCACGATGCCCAGCGTATGGCCACGCTGAAGCGTGAAGCCGACGCCGTCGACCGCCAGCATTGTCCGTCCATCGTCGCCGGCGAACGTGACGCGCAGGTCGTCGACGGCAAGCAGCGGTTCGCTCATGCGGGATCGGCTGCCTGGCCGGCGGCGATGCCGGCTTCGATCGTCGTGCGATCCGTGGTGCCGGCAGGATTGCCCTGCGTCGCCAGGAACTGGCGGAAATGGACCCAATGCATGCGGCTCACCTTTTCGAGCCGCTCCAGCTCGAGCAGCGGATCGGCATGGTCGTCGACCCGCAGGTCGAGATCGGAATACGCCTCCTTGCCGTGGATCAGCAGCGCCGCCGATTGCTTGCCGCGCTTGTCACCGCCCACCGCCTCGCCGGCCTTGAGTGCCGCGATCAGCCGCCGCGCAAAGGGCAGTGCCGCGTTCGTCTTGAATGCCGCGGCGGTCTCAGCGATCACCTGCTGGCCGGCCAGCATGTTGCCGGCGACCGAGAAGCCCTCGTCCTGGATATGGCCGCACCAGTCGATGCAGGCGGCACCCGTGTGTGCCGCGAAGCGACCGTTGCTGTCCATGACATGGACCTGGCGATGCGCTTGACCGGGATCGGCCTCGACCAGCAGCCGCACGACGTCAGTGGCCGGCACGCCTTCGCGCAGCAGCTGCAGGCCGCGTGTGCCGTAGAACGGATTGACCAGCGCCTGCGTTGCGACAGCGCCAACGCCGCTCATGATGTGGGGCACACGGGCGCCGACGGCGAAGAAGCGGGTGGCGACGGCAATCCCGATCGCCCCCTCGGCGGGATCGCGCGCGATGATCGACCAGGTCAACGACGTGCTCCGTGCTTGCGATACTGTGAGCGGTCCGTCATCCCGAGCGTAGCGAGGGATCTCCTTGTCATGGAGTCTCCCTTCGCGGGAGATTCCTCGCTGCGCTCGGAATGACGTTAACCTCGCTCATCGTCCGGCGGCGTAGCCCTGCATGCCGCGCGGATTGGCGGCGGCCCGGCGCCAGGGATCCTGGCGCGAGGCGGCGGTCAGTCGTCCTTCGGACCAGTCCTCGCCGACCTCGACCTCGTGGCCGCGCCGGCGCAGTTCCGCCACGGTGGCCGCCGGCACGCGGTTCTCGACCACCAATACGCCGGGTCGTGCCGTGCGCGGCCAGAACGAGCTGGGGAAGTGTTCGCTGTGCCAGGCGGGCGCATCGATCGCCTCCTGCAGGTTCATGCCGCAATGGACATGGCGCAGGAAGAACTGGGTGATCCATTGGTCCTGCTGGTCGCCGCCCGGCGAACCCCAGGCGAGGTAAGGCTGCTCGTCGCGCAAGGCCAGGGTCGGGGTCAGTGTCGTGCGCGGCCGCTTGCCCGGCGCCAGCGAGCCCGGCAATCCTTCCTCGAGCCAGAACATCTGCGCCCGCGTGCCGAGCGGGAAGCCGAGCTCCGGAATGACGGGTGAACTCTGCAGCCAGCCGCCGCTGGGTGTCGCGCTCACCATGTTGCCGTGGCGATCGACGATGTCGAAATGCACGGTATCGCCGCTCACTTGGCCCAGGCGTCCAACCGTCGGCTCGCCGGCACCGGCTGACGCGCGCTGGCCGTCGGGGCGGCGCAAGGTCACGACACCGCCGAAGCCGTCGATGCGGCCCGGCCGCAGCTCCAGTGACGCCTGATCCGAGACCAGCTTGCGTCGTTCGCCGTTGTAGGCATCCGACAGCAGGGTCGCCATCGGCACCTCGACGAACGCCGGATCGCCGTAGAACGCCTCGCGGTCGGCATAGGCGAGCTTGGCGCATTCGATCTGGAGATGGATGAACTGCGCGCTGGTCGGATCCATGCCGTCAAGGTCGAAGCCTTTCAGCAGCGCCAGCTGCTGCAGCATCGCCGGACCCTGGCCCCAGGGGCCGGTCTTGCACACCGTGTAGCGGCCGTAGCGATAGGTCAGCGGCGCCTCGACGGTGGCCTGCCATTGCGCCATGTCGTTGCCGGTCAGCACACCCTTGTGCGGCCGGCCGCTGACGTCCATCACGTCCTGCGTGCGGCAGAAGCGATCGATCGCCTCGGCGACGAAACCCTGCGACCAGGTGCGCCGTGCCCGCTCGATCTGCGCCTCGCGATCACCGCTGGCGCTCTCGGCCTCGCGCACGATCCGGCCATAGGCCTCGGCCAGCGCCGGATTACGGAACAGGCTTCCCGGCTTCGGCACGTCACCGCCGGGCAGAAATACCGCCGCCGATGTCTTCCAGTGTGTTTCGAACTGCTGGCGCACCGTGGCGATGGTGGCGCAGGCGCGCTCGACAATGGGATGGCCGTCGCGTGCATAGGCGATCGCGGGTGCCAGCACATCGGCGGGGCGCAGGCTGCCGTAGTCGCGCAGCAACAGCATCCAGGCATCGAAGGTGCCGGGAATGCAGGCGGCCAGCAGCCCGGTGCCGGGCACCATGTCGAGTCCCTGGGCGCGGTAATGGGCGATGGTGGCGCCGGCCGGCGCCGGTCCCTGGCCGCAGATCACCTCGGGCCGGCCACGCCGCACGTCGTGGAGGATGATCGGCACGTCACCGCCGGGTCCGCACAGATGCGGCTCGACGACCTGCAGTGTGAATGCCGTGGCGGCAGCGGCGTCGAAGGCGTTGCCGCCCTTCTCGAGGATCGACATGCCCACGGCGGTGGCGATCCAGTGCGTGGAGGCCACCACACCGAACGTGCCGGTGATCTCTGGCCGCGTGGTGAAAGGATTGGGGTTGACGAAGTTCATGGCGTCGTGATCCGGCGGTTGCAGTCGCGGGTCGGTTTGGTGGGCCGCAACGTTGACACATATCTGACGCGCGGCCTAGGCTCTGCACGCAGCGTGAAAAATGAAGACCCCGCAAGTGGGTGCGAAGCTGCGCTTGGGAGGACTACATCATGAAATCACGGTTCCTAGGAACCGCGTTTGCAGCGTGCATGGCTGCATGCGCGGGGTTGAGTCTCGTCGCCGCACCGGCTACAGCGCAAAAAGTCCTGAAGATGCAGGCGACCTGGCCGGCGTCGCAGACGCTCTTTGAAAACTTCACCATGTTCGCCAAGCGCGTCGAAGAGCTGACGGGCGGGCAGATCAAGATCGAAGCCATGCCGGCGGGTCAGATCGTCGGTGCCTTCGAGGTACTCGATGCGACGCACAAGAAAGTGATCGACGGCGCCCACACCTGGGCCGGTTACTGGCAGGGCAAGAACAGCGCCGCGATCCTGCTCACCGGCGGTCCTGGCGGGCCCTGGGGCATGGATCACCAGGACTTCCTGGGCTGGATGTGGTGGGGCGGTGGCGAAGCCATGGTCGAGGAATTCTATCGCGACCAGCTCAAGTTGAACGTCGTCTCGCTTCCGATCCTGATCTCCAGCCCGCAGGCGCTGGGCTGGTTCAAGAAGCGGATCGAGAGCCTCTCCGATTTCAAGGGCATGAAATGTCGTCAGACAGGCGTCGCCGGCCAGATCTTCAACGAGATGGGTATGCGCACCGTCAACATGCCGGGCGGCGAGATCATGCCGGCGGCCGAACGCGGCACGATCGACTGTGCCGAATGGGTGGGCGGCATCGAGGATCTGCGCTTCGGCTTCCACACGATCTGGAAGTACCACTACGCGCCGTCGCTGCATGAATCAGTGTCGATCGGCAACGTGCTGATCAACGGCGACGTCTGGAAGGAACTCACCAAAGGGCAGCAGGAGATCATCAAGGCAGCGGCCAGCGAGGTCCTGATCAAGTGGTGGGTCGGCTGGCAGAAGCAGAACGCCGATGCGCTCAAGGAGCTTCGCGAGAAGCACAAGGTGAACGTGCTGCGCACGCCCAATGAGATCCACACCGAGTTTCTCAAGGCGTGGGACCGGATTGCAGCCAAAGAAGCCGAGCGTAATCCTTTCTTCAAGAAAGTGATGGACAGCCAGAAGGCCTGGGCTTCCGTCGTCGTGCCAGCAAAGCGCATTTACTTTCCCGCCTACGACCTGGCGGCCGAACATTACTGGCCTGAAAAATAACGAACGGCCGACGCGGGCCGCGTGAGGAGCGCGGCCCGTTTCATGACGGTCGCAGGGGTGATGTTCCGTTCCGGACGTTATTGTTGGTAGTGGGGAAGTACCATGACCCAGCCATCGCCCGCCTATCTGGCGGTGATACGGGGGATCGACAAGTTCGGCGAGTGGTCGGGCTATCTTGTCGCGCTGCTCTGCATTCCGCTGATCATTCCTAACGTCTACGAAGTCGTGTCGCGCTACGTGCTCGACGACCCGACGGACTGGGCGCAGGAGATCACGACCATGGCCTATGGCGCCATGTTCATGTTGGGCGCCGCCTACGCATTGCTCAAGGGTGCGCATGTGCGCACCGACATGCTGTGGGAGAAGTTCAGCGACCGCACCAAGGGCCAGATCGATGCCATCGCCTACGTGGTCTTCTTCTTCCCTGCGATTGCCGTGCTGTTCTGGATCACGCTCGATGATGCGCTGTATTCCTACAGTATCGGGGAGAGATCGAACGTTTCGGCATGGCAGCCGATCATCTGGCCTTTGCGCTGGTGCATTCCCATCACGTGCGCACTGCTGCTGATCCAGGGTGTGTCAGAACTGATGAAGAGCATCTTCGCTTGGCGAACGGGCCGTGAGCTGGTCCATCACGAGAAGATCGAAGTATGAGCGGCCTGGAAATCATGGGCCTGGTGATGCTGGTCGCGATGGTCGGCGTCATCTTCATCGGCTTTCCCATCTCCTTCACCCTGCTGTTCCTCGGGTTGTCGTTCGGCGTCGTCGGCCTGGGCATGTCGCAGACGTTCAATCTGGCCTCGTTGCAGATCTGGGGCCTGATGAAGGACGAGGTGCTGCCGGCCGTGCCGCTGTTCATCTTCATGGGCTTCATGACCGAGCAGGCGGGCCTGATGGAACGATTGTTCCGGGCGTTCCGTGGTCTGCTCGAGCAGATCCCGGGCGCGCTCTATCTGGCGGTGATCCTGACGGCGACCGTGTTTGCCATGGCGACCGGGATCGTCGGCGCCGCCGTCACGGTACTGGGTATCATGGCCGCGCCGATCATGATCAAGGCGGGCTATGATCCGCGCATGGCGTCGGGCGCCATTGCCGCCGGCGGCACGTTGGGCATTCTGATCCCGCCCAGTGTCATGCTCGTCGTGATGGGGCCAACGATGGGTGTGCCTGTCAACCAGCTCTACGCGGCAGCGTTCGGCCCAGGTTTCCTGCTGGCCGCGATGTACATCGTCTACACCATGATCCGTAGCTTCATGAACCCGAAGCTGGGGCCATCGGTACCGAAAGACGAACGGGTCGGCGACTGGGGCCTCAAGCTACGTGAGGTGGTCGTCGGCATGGTACCGCTGGGGTGCCTGATCGGCTTCACGTTGGGGACGATCCTCGGCGGTCTGGCGACGCCGACGGAAGCGAGCGCGGCCGGCGCCTTCGGTGCTACGTTGCTGGCGGCGGCATATCGCAAGCTGACATGGGGTGCGCTGAAGAACGCTGCCGTGTCGACGATGGCGACGTCCAGCATGGTGCTGTTCCTGGCCGCGGCGTCCAACGTGTTCGGCGCCATCTTCACCAAGTTCGGCACGGCTTCGGTGATCACCAATACCCTGCTCGGCCTGCCGTTCCCGCCGATGGTCGTCCTGATCATCATCATGGTGATGATCTTCATCCTGGGTTGGCCGTTCGAGTGGCCGGCGATCATCCTGGTGTTCCTGCCGATTTTCCTGCCCGTGGTCGAGAAGCTCAATCTCGGCGTCGGGACCAAGTCCGAGCAGATGGTCTGGTTTGGCGCCTTGATCGCGGTCAACCTGCAGACCGCATTCCTCAGTCCGCCGGTCGCGATGTCAGCCTACTATCTCAAGAACGTGGTGCCGCAATGGTCGCTGGCCACGATCTACCGCGGCATGGCCGATTTCATGATCATCCAATGTATCTGCCTTGCGGTGGTGCTGTTCGTTCCCGATGTTGCCATGTGGCTGCCGCGCGCCCTGCGGTGAAGGCTAGGGCAACATGAAGATCACCGCCGTCGAAACCATCCGCCTGGGCGAGTTCCCCAACCTGCTGTGGGTGCGGGTGCGCACCGATGCGGGCGTGCACGGACTGGGCGAGACGTTCATGGGCGCCGCGGCGGTCGAGGCATACATCCACGAGTATGCCGGCCCGCGATTGCTGGGCCAGGATCCGCTGCGCAACGAATGGTTGGCCCGGCATCTGGTGGGATACCTCGGCTGGCGCGGCGCCGGGGCCGAAACGCGCGGCAACTCCGCGCTGGATCTGGCGCTGTGGGACCTCAAGGGCCGGGCGTGGGGACAGCCCGTGTACCGCCTGCTGGGCGGTCCGTTCCGCGAGCGCGTGCGGGTCTACAACACCTGTGCCGGCTATCGTTACATACGCGATACCAAATTGCAGCAGGTCGACAACTGGGGCCTGGACCGCGGTATCGGCGGGACGGAAGGACCCTACGAAGACCTCGATGCCTTCCTGCACCGCGCCGATGAGCTGGCGCAATCGCTGCTGGCGCAAGGCATCACGGCGATGAAGATCTGGCCGTTCGATCCGCCGGCGGAAGCCAATGACGGCTGGCATATCTCGGCGGCCGAATTGCGCACGGCGCTGGAACCGTTCGAGAAGATCCGCCGCGCCGTGGGCGATCGCATGGACATCATGGTCGAGTTCCACTCGCTGTGGCGGTTCCCGGCGGCGGAGACCATCGCCCGGGCGTTGGCGCCTTATCGCACGTACTGGCATGAGGATCCCGTGCGCATGGACGCACTCGCCGACCTCAAGCGCTATGCGGCCGTCAGTCCGGCGCCGGTCTGCGCGTCGGAGACCCTCAACGGTGCTTTCGCATTCCGCGAACTGATGGAGGCGGGGTCGGTTGGCGTCGTCATGCTCGACCTGAGCTGGTGCGGCGGGCTGACCGAGGCCCGCAAGATCGCGGGCATGGCCGAGGCCTACAAGCTGCCGATCGCGCCGCACGACTGCACGGGACCGGTGGTGTGGACGGCGTCGACGCATCTGGCGCTGGCGGCGCCCAATACGCTGATCCAGGAGTCGGTGCGGGCTTTCTATACCGGCTGGTACCAGGAGCTGGTGACGGCCCTGCCGACCGTGCGCGACGGCATGATCTCATTGACGGACGCGCCCGGTTTCGGCCTCGACCTGTTACCGGGCATCGAGACGCGTCCCGATGCCGTGGTGCGCGTCACCGCCGGCTAGCAACCGGATCACGACATATCTCGCATCCGCGGCGCAACTCGGCCATAATTCAGCCGTGCCGGACGCGTTAATGTAGTGTCCGAGGGTTCTTCTACGGGACATGCCATGGCCGATCCGGTCAACATGAGCAGCGGCAACCAGGGCGGCAATGACGACAGGAAAAGTAACACCGGCCTGAAGGCGGTGGGGTTCGTCGCCGGCGGCATCCTGCTGCTGCTGATCGGCCTGGGGCTGGGCTGGTATTTCTTCTATCGCGTCCAGGTGAATGTCACGGTGCAGGCGCCACCTCCGCCGCCCGCGCCACCGGCGCCCAAGCCCGATCCGGCGGCCGTGCGGGCGCTTGAGGATGCCCTGGAGAAGCAGAAGGCCGGCAACAAGGCGCTCGAGGACCAGATCGCCAAGCTGCGCGACGCCCTGCAGGGCAATGTCTGCACCATTACCGATCCGCGCGGGCTGGGCATCACGCCACCGGGTCCCGGCGGCGCACCGCAGACGCCGGGCACACCCGGCGGCAGCGGCAACGCACCGGGCACGCCCAAGAGCACGGCGGCCGAGCCCAAGGTTCCCGGCAAGCCCGATATCAAGGCCGGCAACCCGGATGTCGGCACCAGCAAGCCGGAAACGCCGCCGGCGCCGACCGGTACGATCGCCGACCTGGTGCCGGTGCTGGAGAATGCCACCGTCCTGATCCTGGCGCAGAAGACCCAGGGCCTGGGTACCGGCACGGGCTTTTTCGTCAGCCGCGACATCGTGCTGACCAACAACCATGTCGTGAACGACCTGTCGGACGGCACGGTCTTCATCGCCAGCCGCAAGCTGGGCACGGTGCTGGAGGGTGAGGTGATCGGCGCCATCGGCGGCGGCAACGCCGGCGGTGCGGACTTTGCCGTGGTTCGGGTCAACGGACCCGTGCCGGCACACATCAAGCCCCTGGGCCTGAGCGTGGAACCCGCCTCCTTGAAGGAAGTCGTGGCTGCCGGCTATCCGGGCGCCATTCTGCGCAACGACCGGAATTTTCTTGCCCTGCTGAAGGGCGACCCCAGCAAGGCGCCGGAGCTGGTATTCACCAAGGGCGAGGTCAGCGCCGTGCAGAACCGCGATCGCGGCCTGCCGTCGATCGCCCATACGGCATCCATCTCGTCGGGCAACTCGGGCGGTCCGCTGGTTGATCGATGCGGTCGCGTCGTGGGGATCAACACGTTCGTGACGCGTGCCGAGGCCGGTGCCGGCGGCGGTTTCGCCATCGGCGCCACCGGCATCTCCAAGTTCCTGCGCTCCAACGACGTGGCGTTCGACTGGATCGAGGCCGCCTGCACGAAATGATGGAGATCCTCTCCCGCAAGCGGGAGAGGAAGGGGCCCGTTCGTAGCACGATGGGAAGGTGAGGGGTTACGAACGAGGCGCCGCGTCCTTGGGCCCTCACCCGACGGTCGCTGACGCGCCCGTCGACCTCTCCCGCAAGCGGGAGAGGTGAAGACGCTAAGACCTTGCCCCTGTCGCCTGATCGATGGCGCGTTCCAGCAACTGCTTGCGCTGATTCAGCTCGTCGAGCCGGCGGCGCTTCTCGGCGTCGGCCAGGGTCGGGTCGTTGTTGACCTGGTTGCCTGACGCCTGCAGCGCGTCGAGATCGCCGCTCAGGCGACGCAGCTCGGCGACGTTCTGGCCGCGGCTGGCCTCGGCCGACGTGAGCTTGCCGCGCAGGCGCGCGATCTCGCTGCTGAGCGCCGCGTTCTGGCGCTGCAGCGAGGCGCGCTCCGAGGCGACCTGCTGGCGCTGGGCGTTGGCGCGCGCGGCATCGGACTGGAGCTGCTGGTTGCGCTGCTGCTCGGCGCTCAACGCGTCGCGGCGGGCCTGCGTCTGGCGCTCGTACTTGCCGCTGCTCAGTCCGCTGACACCGCCGAAGAAACCGCCACGGCTGGGATCATCGTCGGTGCACGCAGCCAGGCCGAGCACGGCGATGGCCGCGAGAATCGGCTTGTGCATGAGGTCGCTCCCTCTCCGCATCAGCTGGTCTTGGTGATCGAAATGGCGCTGTTGAGCTCGTTGAGCTGCGCTTCCAGCGCCGCGATCTGCTGGTTCAACCGCGCGATCTCGGCATCCATCGACGCCGTGCTGGCGCCCGGGCTTTCGGCGCGGGTCGCATTGCGGGCCTGGATGTAGTCGCTCTGCCGCTCGCGCAGACGGCTGATGGTCTGCCGGATATGGGATGCATCCTCCTCGGCGGTGGCGACGCGCCGGTTGAGGTCGGTCCTGGTCGCCTGGTTGGTATTGTACGCCGCGCGCAGGCGCGCGAGCTCGGCCTTGTTCTGCGCCACCACCGTGCGCGTGTTGGCGATGTAGGCCTCGAGCCGGGCGTTGTCGCTGCGCACGTCGGCCGTCATCGAGTCCAGGCGCTGGTTCTCGTTGACGTACTGGTCCTTCTTCTTGGCGACATAGTAGCCCGTCGCGCCGCCCAGCAGCGCGCCAGCGCCCGCCCCGATCAGTGCACCGGCGCCGCGGTTGCGCTTGCCGGCCACGAGAGCGCCCAGCAAGGCGCCGCCCAGCGCGCCGACCACGGCACCCTCGCCCACCGTGCGGTTGAATTCCTGGTCCTGCGCCCGCAGGCGGCGCTGTTCGGGCGTCAAGTACGGGTCATTGGCAGACGAGCCGCCGGTTACGCAGCCGCCCAGTGTGGCGGCGCACAGCACGGCGGCAATCGCCGAGCGTACGGCGCGAGGGCGGAAGAGGGCGTACATGGCGAGCCTCCTTCAGGGCAAGGCAAGAATGTCTTTGAACCAGGCATCCGGCTTGACACCGGACGACTTGCGATAAGCCGAGACATGCGCGGCAACCTGCCTGGCCAGCGGATCCAGATGCGCCGTGCCGCCTTTTTCGAATTCGAGCTTCAAGGTACCCAGCTGCTGGTTGACGGTCGAATCGTTGTAGTCCTGGGCGATCTGCACGATGGTGTCGGCGTAGTAACGCAGATTGCCCTGCAACGTTACATGGAGTTCCTTGAGCCGCGCGTCGAGTGCCGTCACGTCACGGCCGGCTTGCTTTTGCGTGTCGCGGCTTTTCTGCACCTGATCGAGAAAACGCTGATCGACACGCAGCTTGTCGCCCAGGAACGCCGCCAGCCGCAGCAGACTGCGCGCGGCGCGGCCGCGCAGGGTGCCTTCCTCGTCGATGCGCTTGGCATATTCGCGCTGCAGCGCCGTCAGCCGTGAGCGGATGTCGGCGTCCGTCGTTGCCATGATGATGGTCTGCAACTCGGCCAGCGGATCATTCTGCGCCACGTCGCCGGTGCGCAGCGCCTCGGCCTTGGGCAGCGCGTCCCACGCCTTCTTGGCGGCCTCCAGGCGCGCCGGCGAGGGAATCACGGGCGCCACCAGGGCCAGGCGGAAGCCCACCGTGGGGACCCGGCGCGGGCCGTTGGCGTCGAACGGCAGCAACTCGTTGCGGTAGGACGAGCGGATGTCGGACTCCGAGGTCTGGTAGTTGCCGCCCTTGATCACGAAGCCGCCGGCCTGGCCGTGCAGCCGCGCCAGCTTGTTGAGGCGGAACGGGTCCAGCACGATCTCGTCGACATTGCCCAGCATGTCGTGCAGACCCAGCGGGTTGGGTTTCAAGGCGCCCACGGCCTGCAGCTCGCCGTTCGAGGACCGCTGGCTGCGATACCAGACATATTTCTCCATGCCGTCGGGCATCGGGAACGTCTTCTCTTCGAACACGGATGCCGATACGGCAACGCCGCCGCGCGCCGCATATTCCCACTCCGCCTCGGTCGGCAGGCGCATGAAGCCGGGCAGCCCGTCCTCGACCGGCAGCTTGTCCTTGGCATTTTTCAGCAGCCACTCGGTGTAGAGCTGGGCGGCCTGCACGGCGTCGAACCAGGTGGTGCCGGTGGCCGGCCGCAGGCCGGCCCGGTCCGCCGTTCCGCAGGTGCCGGCCAGCGCCTTCAACTGCAGGTCGGTCATCTCGTACTTGGCGAGGTAATAGTAGCGGCGCGTCTTGTCCTTGGCATCGCCGAAGGCGCCGTCGATGTAGTCATAGCGGCTGCCTTCGGCGAAGGCGAAGCGCTCGTCCGTGCCGCCGACCACGATCTTGCGGTCCGCCAGCGCCGATTCGTGCGGCACGTCGATGCGGCGGAACACCATGGAACCGCCGCACGGCATCGGCAGCACCAGATCGCCCTGCGCCGGCTGCGGGTTATAGAACCGCTCCGCCCAGCGCTGCGGTGCCGGGGGCTTTTGCTGGCCGAGCGCCGGCGCCGCCAGTCCCAGCACGACTGCCGCGAGCAGTGCCGCCGACCGCCGGGGGCGCTGCGGTCGTGATCCGACCGCGCGCACCCGGGACGCGGCATTCCGGGGGAATGCATCCTGGCCCATCTCGACAACTCGCAGCATGGCGGAGAATTGTGGGCGAATCGGGGGTGTGATCATGGCGATTCGAAGATGCATACGAAACTCACGGCAGCGTCATCCCGCGCCCGGCCATCACTGCCCGCAGGCGGTCCGGGTAGTCGGTAATGATGCCGTCGACGCCCATATCCATCAGGCGCGCCATCTCGGTCCGGTCATTGACCGTCCACGGCAGGACCTTGAGGCCGAGCCCGTGGGCCTCTGCCACCAGGTCTGGTGTCAGGTTGCGCCAGAACATCGACCAGGTGGCGCAGCCGGCGGCCTTGACCAGGCGCGGCAGCGTGTTGCCGTGCTCGGCGGGCTTCAGGCCGGCATGCCAGGGCGATGCGCCGTCGGCGCCCGGTGTCACGGTGTTCATGCCTGACGATTCGATGGTGAGGCACGCGGTGTGGATCTCGGGCGCCACCTGCTTCAGCGCCACCAGCGTTCGCCAGTCGAAGGATTGCACCGTGGTCCGGCTGACGATGCCCTCCCGGCGCACGGCGTCAGCGACGGCCGCCGCAAAAGCCGCAGGCTCCGGTGCATCCTGCGGCCGCTGCGGTGTCAGCTTGGTCTCGATGTTGAAACGCACCTGCGTCCTGTCCATCGCCCGGGTGAGGGCGACCAGCTCGGCCAGGGTCGGGATGCGCTCGCCGTCGATGGCGGCCTGGTCGGGCCACTGCCGGCTGTAGGGGCGGTCGGGGTTGAGCCGGCCCACGTCGTAGGTCTTGACCTGGGCCAGGGTCAGTGACCGGATCGCAGGACCGGGGGCGGTGAGCCACTTGCCGCCCGCATCGCGCGTCAGGTCGGGATTCAGGAGCGGCTCATGCGACAGCACCAAGGTGCCGTCGCTGGTCAGCGCGAGGTCGGTTTCCAGCGTCGTGACGCCGATCTCCATCGCCTTGCGGAAGGCAGCCAGCGTGTTCTCTGGTGCCAGCCCGCGCGTGCCGCGATGGCCCTGCAGGTCGAAGCTCGGCTGGGCGTTGGCATCGAAGCCGATGCTCGCCGTCATGAGTGCCGCCAGAAGCGTGGCGTACACGGTGTAGCGCATGAATGCCTCCGGCCTACCTGCCTGCGACGGCGTAATGATAAGGTCTCGCCATCCAGCACAGGAGAGGAAACGATGGACGCGACGGCGATGTTGAAGGAATTCTGTGACGCGGTGGAGAAGCGCGATGGCCGGCGCTTCGCCGCACTGTTCGCCGAAGACGGCGTCTACCACGATCTTTTCTACGGCGCCTTCACCGGCCGCGCCAGGATCGCCGACATGATCGACGACTGGTTCCACCGCACCGCGCGTGACTTCCGCTGGGATATGCACGATCCGCTGTGCGACGGCCGCTCGCTCTATGCCTACTACACCTTCAGCTATGTCTCGACGCTGCCCGAAGCCCAGGGCAAGCGTGTCGGTTTCGAAGGCGTGGCGATGATGAAGTTGCGCGACGGGCTCATCACCGAGTATCGCGAGGTCGCCAACGTCGGCCCGACTTTCGTCGCGATCGGTTTCGCGCCCGAGCGCATCTGCAAGATCCTGGGGCGCGAAGGCGAGGCGCTCGCCAAGACGCCACGCATGGCGCGTCACGTGGCCTGAAAAGCGAAGGCGCCGACCTTGCGGCCGGCGCCTTTGCGATGTCGTATGGGACGGTCAACCGGGCTGTTGCGGCCACGGTGCCCCGACCGGCGGCCCGGGGACGGCGGCGGGCGGCATCGGACCCATGCGTTCGGCCCGGGCGTAGTTCAAGGCCCGCTGCCGCAGCCGGGCGATCACGAACATGTTGAAGAAGTGCATGGCGCCCAGCACGATCAGGATGATGCCGATCTTGGTGGTGAGGAACTCGATCGCACCGGGGATGTCGTCAGGCCGTGCGCCGAAGCGCAGGCTCAGTGACACCCAGCCGAGGTTCATCAGATAGAAGCCGACCACCAGCAGGTGGTTGATGGAGTCGGCCAGCTCCTCCTTGCCGCCAAAGCCGTCGATCAGAAAGATCCGGCCGCGCTTGCTGAGCGTCCAGGCCACCCAGATCGTCATGGCGATACTGATCACCAGGTAGGCCGCATAGGTCAGGATCAGAAGCATCTCATCCTCCACCGGCAGTTCTATGGTGACAATATTTTCTGTAATTTCAGAAATTTCAATTGCGACGGGCGGCCGCAGTCGGGCTTCTCCCCGCGAAGGCGGGGAGAAGGTGGCGCGAAGCGCCGGATGAGGGGCTTACTGGTCAGGCAGAACGAGATCGAGCGACGTGGTGCGCTCGACCGTGGGTGCGAAGCCCCTCATCCGCCCTTCGGGCACCTTCTCCCCGCCTTCGCGGGGAGAAGGGAACTCTTACGCCGCCTGGCGTTCGTCGGCGACGATGCGGTCGTAGGCGGGCAGGGTCAGGAACTCGTGGAACACCGGCTGCTCGACCAGGTCGATCATCAGCTGCGCGGCATCCTCGTAGCGGCTGCCGGCGTAGGCGGCCTCGCCGACCTGCGCCTTCACCTTGTCGAGCTCCTCGCGCACGATCTGGCGCACCAGCTCCTTGGTGATCACCCGGCCGTCATCGAGCTTCTGGCCATGGCGCACCCACTGCCAGACCTGGGCGCGGCTGATCTCGGCCGTGGCGGCGTCCTCCATCAGGTTGTAGAGCGGCACGCAGCCCAGGCCGCGCAGCCACGCCTCGAGGTAGCCGATGCCCACGTTGACATTCTGCCGCAGCCCCGCCTCGGTGATCGTGCCGGTCGGGACCTGGA
>DATEIF010000055.1:0-2440 GCA_035279205.1 Vineibacter sp. | reverse complement strand
CGACGCTTCCGATCTGCCCAGCGCGGCGACCGCGCGCGATGCTGGATGCCGGGAGAGTGCGGCGATTGCCGCTGCATTGGCGAGATCGCCCGGGCTCACATCATGCCGTTCGACACGCGCGCTGCCCGTGGTCAGCGTACCCGTCTTGTCGAAAACGACCGTATCGATCTCGGCCAGCCGCTCCAGCGCGCTGCCGTCCTTCAGCGTGATGCCCTTGTCGAACAGCCGCCGCGCGGCCATGACCTGCACCATGGGCACGGCAAGGCCGAGCGCGCAGGGGCAGGTGATGATCAGCACGGAAATCGCCACCGTGACCGCCTGGTGCCAGTCGCCAGTGAGCAGGAACCAGCCGGTGCCGGTGGCGAGCGCAAGCAGGTGGATGACCGGGGAATAGAGCGCCGCCGCGCGGTCGGCTATGCGGCGGTAGCGGGCGCGCCCGTTCTCGGCCGCTTCCATCAGCCTGACCATGTCGGCGAGGAACGAGTCCCGCGCCGGCCTGGTCGTGCGGATGGTCAGCGCGCCGTCGAGGTTCAGGGTGCCGGACAGCACTTCGGTGCCCGCCGCCGCGGCCTGCGGCACGGATTCGCCGCTTACCACCGAAAGGTCGAGGCTGCCGGCGCCGTCCACCACGATGCCGTCCACCGGTATCCTGTCGCCGGGAGCGACGGCGATGGTGTCGCCGGGCTGGATGTCGCCGAGGCTGCGGTACTCGCGAACCCCTCCGGCGCCGACGACCGTCGCGCCCCGCGGCATCATCCGGGCGAGGCCGGTGACGGCGTTGCGCGCCTTCCTGCGCATGGCGTGATCCAGCGTGCGCCCGGCCAGCAGGAAGAAGATCAGCGACGTCACAGCGTCGAAATAGGCATGGGCGCCGCCGGAAAACGTGTCGTAGAGGCTGAGCCCGAGCGCCAGCAGGATGCCTACGGAAATCGGCAGGTCCATGTTGGAGCTGCGCTTTCGCACGGCGCTCCATGCCGAGGCGAAGAACACGCGCCCCGAATAGGCGACCGCGGGGATCGCGAGCAGGGCCGAGATCAGGTGGAAGGCGTGGCGGGTCGCCGCGTCGGCGCCCGACCATACCGAGACCGACAGCAGCATGATGTTCATGGCGGCGAAGCCGGCAACCGCGGTTGCCCGCAGCAGCCGCGACATTTCGGGGTCGCGTCCGCCGTCATCCGACTCGGCCAGGAACGCGTCGTATCCTGCCGCCTGCAAGGCATCGATCATGGGCGGTACGCGATCCTTGCCGCGCCAGCGCACCGAGACCCGCCGGGAGGTGAGGTTCAGCCGGGCGGCGACGACGCCGTCGAGCCGCCGCAGGCTGTTCTCGATCGTCGTTATGCAGGCGCCGCAACGGGCCTGCGGCACCGACAGGTCGGTCTGGAAGATTCCGTCCCCGAGGTTGCGGCTGGCGAGGACGATCTCGTCCCCGTCGGCCGTGCGCCCCGGAATGAGCGCCAGCGCGGCTTCCGTTCCCGGCGCGCAGCAGCTCATCGTGTCATTCCTCCGGCAATGCCACGGCGCGGTAGGCGTGCCAGGTCGCGTGGCCGAGCAGCGGGAAGATGACGATCATGCCGATCAGGCCGGTCGCGACGCAGATGCCGAACAGCACCAGCACCATGGCGCCCCAGGCGATCATGGGCAGCGGGTTGTTCCAAACCAGCCTCATGCTCGTGCCCATCGCGGTCAGCGCGTCGATGCGACGGTCGAGAAGCATGGGGACCGCGAAGACGCTGATGGCGAAGGCGAAGGCCGCGAACAGGCCGCCGATCGCGGTCCCCACGATCACCATCGTCCATCCGTAGGCGGTGCCGAACAGGACGCCGACCACGTGGTCGAGGCCGGGGAAGGCGGTTACGCCGAAGAACAGCGCCCACAGCAGCACTGCCGCCCGCGCCCACAGGAGCATCAGCAGGCAGAGCAGCAGCCCGGTGAAGAAGATCTGTGCGCCGGCGCGCGGGCGAACCCTCAGCATCGCGCCGAGGCCGATATCCTTGCCTTCGCCGATCGCGCGGCTTTTCTCATAGAGCCCGATCGCCAGGAAGGGCGCCACGATCAGGAACCCCGCCAGGGCCGGAAACAGGATGTAGTCGCGGCCGAACTCGACGAGCGTCCAGACGAACGCCACCGACAGCAGGAAGACGCCGATGCCGTATGCGATGCTGGAGGCGGGGTGTGTCCAGAAATCACGCCAGCCGGCGGCCAGCCAGCGCAGGCCTTCCAGCATCGGCAGATGCCGCTGAAGCCGCGGGTCGCGGGTTTCGCCGATGCCGGACGTCTCGCTGAGCAGCCAGTAGGATTTTTCGCTTTCGCTCATGTCCTTGTTCCTTCAGCAGGCCGACTTGGCGGCGCGATAGCCTTCGCCATCGTCCGCGCTCTTCACATGCGCAACGCAGTCCGGCTGCGACTTGAAGGCCACGTAGACGAGATGCGCGTTAGC
>DATEIF010000054.1:0-13422 GCA_035279205.1 Vineibacter sp. | reverse complement strand
CGTCCCCCGCAAGCGGGGGAAGGTAAGCGATTGACACAGTCCCTGTCGTCGGTAAAAAGAACTGAATGCTCGCTCATATTGTTCTGGCGATGCGAATTGGTTCGATGGAGTCACTGACCGGCCGCTGACGAGGTCGCCATGTCGATCGAGATCGTCCTCTTTCTCACCCTTGTTGCTGCGTGCGTTTTCGTCGTCTGGTCGATGCGACGGCAGCGTCAGCGCGGCCAGCGGCGCGACACCGGCGACACCGACACCGACACGACCTGGTCCTCCGATCGCTCGTCATCCTCGCGGGACTCGTCCATGCCGAGCCCGCTGGCAGGTGCCGTCGCAGGCGCCGCACTCGGCGCCGCGGTGGGCGCGGCCATCGCCAATGATGCGGCCAGCACCGGTGCCGCCGACCGGGGCGACAGCGCCAGCACCGACAGTGGATCCAGCTACGACAGCGGCTCGAGCTCCGACAGCAGCACCTCAAGCTCGGACAGCGGCAGCTCAGACAGCGGCAGCTCGTCGACCGATTGATTGGTGAGCGTCCGGGCTGCGCCCGGACGGCGGGGCGGGGGTCAGGTGTCGAACGTGGTGCCGTCGGAGCTCAGCTTGACCATGTCGCCGTCGAGCCAGACGTGGCCACTGGCCTCCAGGCCAGCCAGTGCTTTGTTCAGACGATCGAGCGGCAGGCGTGCCTTGTTGAGGACGTCCTGCCGGGGCACGCGCCTGCCGCGTGGAAAGCTGCGCACTGCATCCAACACGGCGGCTTCGTCATAGGTCATTGATGATCTCTCCGTGGCCGCGAGGTTAACAGGCAGCGCCCAATGACGCGAGTCGGACTGGCGTCCGCTGCGCCGACGCGCTATCCCCTGGCCATGATCATCGGCATCGGCAGTGACCTGGTCGACATCAGGCGGATCGCCAAGACCCTGGAGCGTCACGCGGAACGCTTCATCGACCGTTGCTATACGGACGTCGAGCGCCGGCGCTCGGACGGCCGTGCCGACCGTGCTGCCAGCTATGCCAAGCGCTTCGCCGCCAAGGAAGCCTGCTCCAAGGCCCTGGGCACTGGCCTGCGGCGCGGCGTCTACTGGCGCGACATGGGCGTGGTGAACAAGCCCAGCGGCAAGCCGACGATGCTGCTTACCGGCGGCGCGCTGCAGCAGCTGCAGAGCATCACGCCGGCTGGCATGCGGGCCGAAGTCCACCTCACCATCACCGACGACTTTCCCATGGCGCAGGCCTTCGTCATCATCGAGGCGCTGCCGGCGGAGGCTTGATCGGATGAAAATGAGCAAATACTCATAGAACAACACCCTGTCATATGACAACAGGGCGCGTCAGCAAGCCATGCTAGGGACAAGACTTAGCCGCCCTTTGTTGCTATATCCGCCCGCTGCTGTGCTACCCCCGGCGCGGCACTTCGCGTAGGTCCGCAATGGAACTTCGTAAGCCCATGAGTCGCAAAGAACAATCCGGCGGCTGGATGGAGACGGTCAAAACCGTCGTGTATGCCGTCCTGATCGCAATTGTGGCCCGGACCTTTGCGTTCGAGCCCTTCAACATTCCCAGCGGCTCGATGATTCCGACCCTGCTGGTGGGCGACTACCTGTTCGTCTCGAAGTACTCCTACGGCTACAGCAAGCACTCCTTCCCGCTGTCGCTGGCACCGTTTTCGGGCCGCATTTTCGAGCGGCCGCCGCATGTCGGCGACGTCGCGGTCTTCAAATGGCCGGGCGACAACCGCACCGACTACATCAAGCGCATCATCGGCGTGGCCGGCGATCGCGTGCAGGTCAAGGGCGGCGTGCTGTTCGTCAACGACAAGCAGGTCGACATGCGCCCGGCGCAGGAGGCCGGCCCGCGGCCTGCCGGCGGTTCGTCCGACGGCCAGATCTATGTCGAGGTGCTGCCCGGGGGCATGCCGCACTTCATCCAGAAGAAGAAACCACTGGGATCGCCCAAGGAGCCAGGCGATGACCCCAACAACACCCGCGAGTTCCTGGTGCCGCAGGGACACGTCTTCGTGATGGGGGACAACCGCGACGAATCGGCCGACAGCCGCGTGCTCAGCAGCCAGGTCGGCTTCGTGCCGGTGGAGAATCTGGTGGGACGGGCGGAGTTCATCTTCTTCTCGCACGATGGCTCGGCATCGCTGTGGGAAGTGTGGAAGTGGCCCGAAGCGATCCGGTTCAGCCGTATGTTCAATGGCATCCGTTAAGCCGGCCACGAAGGGGAGAGGCGTGGGAGGTGAGGCTTCGGGCGACGATGATCGCGAGCAGGCTTTCACGGCTTCACTCGGGCATACGTTCGCCAATCGCGATCTGCTGCGCGAGGCGTTGACGCATCGCAGCGCCGTCGACCGCCAGCGCGGCCGCAACATCGATTTGCGCCATGGCAACGAGCGCCTGGAGTTCCTCGGCGATCGCGTGCTGTCGCTGGCGGTGGCCGACCTGCTGATCCGCCGGTTTCCCGACGAAAGCGAGGGCGAACTGGCGCGCCGCCATGCCGCGCTGGTGCGCGCCGAGACCCTGGCCGAGGTGGCGCGCGCCATCGAGCTGGGCGCGCGGCTGACCCTGGCCGATTCGGAGGAGGCGACGGGTGGTCGCCACAAGCCCGCGATTCTGGCCGATGCCTGCGAGGCGGTGATCGGGGCGCTGTACCGCGACGGCGGGCTGCCGGCGGCCGCCGCCTTCGTCGAACGCTACTGGACGCCCCGGATCGAGCACGATCCCAAGCCGCCACGCGATCCCAAAACCGCGTTGCAGGAATGGGCCCAGGGCCGCGGCCTGCCGCTGCCGAGCTATCGTGAGGTTGGCCGCGAGGGGCCGCCGCACGCGCCGCAATTCATCATGGAAGTCGTGGTGCGCGGCCGCGCGCCGGCGCAGGGCGGCGGCAAGACCAAGCGCGAGGCCGAGCGCGCCGCCGCCATCGCCATGCTGGACGCGCTGAAGTGATCGGGATGCAAACGTGTTTCCTCCCCACGCAGTGGGGAGGTGCCCCGAAGGGGCGGAGGGGAGCCGACGCGGTCTTGGTAACAGAGACCACGTGGGCTCCCCCTCCGGCCTTCGGCCACCTCCCCCACTGCGTGGGGGAGGGACGTCTGTGCCGATGACCGACACCGCCGATAGCGGCAACACCCGCGCCGGATTCGTGGCACTGCTGGGCGCGCCCAACGCCGGCAAGTCGACGCTGCTCAACGCCCTGGTCGGCGGCAAGGTGTCGATCGTGTCGCCCAAGGCGCAGACCACGCGCACCCGCGTGCTGGGCATCGCCATGCGCGACCTGCCCGACGGCAGCGGGCGGGCGCAGATCGCCTTTGTCGACACGCCCGGCATCCACGAGCGCCACCAGCGTCGACTGGAGCGCGCCATGGTGCGCGCTGCCTGGCAGGGCGCCGCCGACGCCGATCTGGTGGCGCTGCTGGTCGACGCCGCGCGCGGGTTCGGCGACGAAGTGCGCGCCATCACAGGCCGCCTGCACGAGATCGGCAAGCCCGCCGTGCTGGTGCTCAACAAGATCGACCTCATCCGCCGCGACAAGCTCCTGGCGCTGGCGGCGGCGGCCAACACCGTTCACCCGTTCGAGCGCACCTTCATGGTGTCGGCCAAGACCGGTGATGGCGTTGGCGATCTCGCCGACTGGCTGGCGGCGGCACTGCCGGCGGGACCCTGGCTCTATCCCGAGGACCAGCTGACCGACGTGCCGCTGCGCCTGCTGGCGGCCGAGATCGTGCGCGAGCAGGTCTTCCTGCAACTGCACGACGAACTGCCCTACGAGGCGGCGGTCGAGACCGAGGCCTGGGAAGAACGGCCCGACGGCAGCGCGCGCGTCGATTGCGCCGTCTTCGTGATGCGCGAGAGCCAGCGTCCGATCGCGCTGGGCAAGAGTGGCTCGCGCATCAAGATGATCGGCAGCCGCGCGCGCAAGCAGCTGACTGAGATCGTCGGCCGCCCGGTGCACCTGTTCCTGACCGTCAAGGTCAAGGAGCACTGGGCCGAGGACCGCATGCGCTACGGCGAGTGGGGCCTGGACTACGACGTCTGACCCTGGGAGCGCGGGCCTCTGGCCCGCTCATGTCAGAGGAAGCAAAGCTTTTGCTTGATGCGGGCGAGACGCCCGCGCTCCCGGGGCATGAGCCAGGGCCAGTCTGGCGCTGCCAAACATCGCACGCTAACATCGCCGCGCTGCCATCCGAGTTGACCCGTCTGTCGCTGCGGCCGGTGTGAATGCCTCATCGTCCGACGGGCTTACCATGAAGCGCGTTTGCGCGGCGTTGGGAGGAAGCAAATGCAAGTAGGCATGGACTTGCGCCAGGCGGTCGAGGCTGATCGCGTTCACCGGCACGTCTACACCGATCCCGGCATATTCGAGCAGGAGATGGATCGGATTTTTCACCGCGTGTGGACCTATGTCGGCCATGAGAGCCAGGTCAAGAGTCCCGGCGACTACTGGACGGTGCAGGTCGGCCGTCAGCCGATGATCATGATCCGCCATCGCGACGGCACCGTCCATGTCCTGCACAACCGCTGCCCGCACCGCGGTGCCATGCTGTTCGGCAACCGCAACGGCAATGCCGGCGGGCCGATCACCTGCTCCTATCACGCCTGGCAGTTCGACACCGACGGCACGTGCCGCACCGTGCCGCTGTCGAAGGGCTATGACGGCACGCGGCTGGCGCCGGGCGGCACGGACTGCCACCTGCGCGACATGAAGCGGGCGGCGCGCGTCGAATCCTATCGCGGGTTCGTGTTTGCCAACCTCAGCGCCGACGGGCCCTCGCTGCAGGAATGGCTGGGCGATGCGAAGATCGCCTTCGACGACATGTGCGATCGCGCGCCGGCGGGCGAGGTGGAGGTTGTCCCCAACTGCTTCCGCGTGGTCCAGAACTCCAACTGGAAGATCTTCCTCGAGAACCAGCTCGATGCGCTGCATCCGGCGGTGACGCACGAATCGACCGGCAAGGCGGCATTCGACGTCGAGGAAGAGATGAAGAAGCGCGGCGGCCACGCGCCGCTGTCCTATCACTACATGTCGGCCTTCTACACGACGCCGGTCGCCAAGTGGGACCAGTTCCAGACGCTGAACTACCCGCACGGCCATTGCATCCTGACCGGCTACATGGGCCTGCGGCCGCGCGATCCCGATACGCTGGCCTACGAAGAGGCGATGAAGAAGGCTTACGGCGAAAAGAGGATGGAGGAGATCCTCGGCGTCAACATCCACCACGTGCTGCTCTATCCCGGCCTGTCGGTGCAGTCGCCGCTGCAGCAGCTGCGCGCCGTGCGGCCGCTGGGAGTCGACAAGACCCTGACCGAGATCTGGCACTTCCGCCTGAAAGGCGCGCCGGAGGCGATGTATCGCCGGGCGCTGGGCTACTACAACCTCGTCAATTCGCCCGCGACCCTGATCAATGCCGACGATCTGTGGAACTTCTGGAAGATCCACCAGGGCCTGGCGTCCGACGGCGGCGAGTGGGTGAGCTTCCATCGCAATGCCGGGCAGGATCTCGAAGCGGACGGCGTGGTGACGTCGTGCATCGGCACCAGCGAAGCGCCCATGCGCAATCAGTTCCGGGCCTGGGTCGACTACATGGGGGCGCGCTGATGACCGCCGTGAACGGTGACGACCCGCAGCGCAGCGTCGAGCAGTTCCTGTACCGCCAGGCCGAATGCCTGGATACCGGCGACTGGCAGGGCTTCATCAATCTGTTCGCCGACGATGGCATCTACTGGATGCCGGCCGATCCGTCGCAGACCACCGGCGATGGCGTGCCGTCGATCTTCTACGAGGACCGTGACCTGATGACGGTGCGGATGCGGCGGATCGAGCATCCCCGCGCCTGGTCGCAGAAGACCGAATGGGGCACCAACCATGTGGTCTCGAATGTGCGCATCGAGAAGCATGATGCCGCAACCGGTGCGCTCGTCGTGCGCTCGCGCTTCCACATGATGGAGTTCCGCAACGACTCGACCCGGCATTTCGCTGGCTCCTACATCCACCATCTGCAGCGCGATGGGGACGGCTATCGCATCAAGCTGCAGCGCGTCGACATGGTGAACGCGCAGGGGCTGTACGAGTACGTGCTGCAGGCGTGGGTGTAAGGCGGCGTGCGACTTCCTTCCCCCGGAGGGGGAAGGTGGCGCGCAGCGCCGGAAGGGGGATGCTGCAACGGATTCGATGTTGGTTTGATTCGCCGAATCCATTCGTACATCCCCCTTCCGCCCCTTCGGGGCACCTTCCCCCTCCGGGGGAAGGGACAAGATTGGGAGGGCACGCATGAAGGGGACAATGTCACTGCTGGCCGGCATCGCCGCGCTGGCGCTGGTATCGGCCGCGCACGCTGCCGACAAGGTCAAGGTCGGCTTCATGAGCACGCTGTCCGGGCCGGGCGCGGCAATCGGCGTGGACATTCGCGATGGCTTCGAGCTCGTTGCCAAGGGCGATGGCGGCAAGCTGGGCGGCCTGCCGGCGGACATCACCATCGTCGATGACCAGCAGACCCCCGACACGGCGCGGCAGGTCGTCGAACGCTTCACCAAGCGCGATCGCGTCGACGTCATTACCGGCATGGTGTTCTCCAACGTGCTGTTGCCGGTGATGCCGGCCATCCTGGCCTCGAACACTGTCTATATCAGCCCCAATACCGGGCCCGAGGACTACGCGGCCGAGAAGTGCGATCCGAACTTCTTCGTCGTGTCATGGCAGAACGAGGACACCGCGGCCGCCATGGGCCAGGTGATGAACGACCGCAACCTCAAGAACGTCTATCTGATCGCGCCCAATTACCCCGGCGGCCGCGAGACGCTGAACGGCTTCAAACGCACCTACAAAGGCACGATTGCAAGCGAGGTCTATACCAAGCTGGGCCAGCTCGATTACGCGGCCGAGATCGCCACATTACGCGCCGCCAAGCCGGATGCGGTGTTCTTCTTCCTGCCCGGCGGCATGGGAACCAACTTCATCAAGCAGTATGTCAGCGCCGGCGCGCAGCAGGACGCCAAGCTGTACACGCCGGGCTTCTCCGCCGACGAGGACACCATCAAGTCGGTCGGTGAGCCCATGGTGGGGATCCTCAACACCACGCAATGGGCGCACGATCTCGACAACGCCGCCAATCGCAAGTTCGTCGCCGATTTCCAGAAGGCCTATGGCCGGCTGCCCACCATGTATGCCCAGCAGGGCTACGACGCGGCGCAGCTGATCGCGGCCGCGGTGCGCGATACCGGCGGCAAGATCGAGGACAAGGCCGCTTTCCAGAAGGCGTTGCAGGCCGCCAAGTTCGACTCGCCGCGCGGCAAGTTCCGCTTCAACACCAACCACTACCCGATCCAGGACTACTACCTGCGCGAGGTGGTCAAGGACGGCACCGGCCGCATCACCAACAAGACCATCGGCAAGGTCTACAGCGACTACGCCGATCCCTTCGCCGCGCGCTGCAAGATGAAATGAGGCCCTGGGAGCGCGGGTGTCCCGCCCGCATCGGCGCGCCAGCGCCGACCGTTGAAATTTCGCCCTCCGCTGGCGCTGCGGGCGAATGCGGGCGAGACGCCCGCGCTCCCGGATCTCCATGCCGCTGGCGCTGATCGTCGAGCAGGCGCTGAACGGCCTGCAGCTGGGGCTGATGCTGTTCCTGCTCGCGGCCGGCCTGACCCTGGTGTTCGGCATCATGGACATGATCAACCTGGCGCACGGCTCGCTCTACATGATCGGTGCCTATCTGGCGGCCACAGTCGCCGAGGCGAGCGGCTCGTTCGTGACCGCCATCGCCGCGGCCGTGGTCGGCACCGCGGTGATCGGCATGGCGCTGGAGCTCACGGTCCTGCGGCCGCTCTATCGGCGCTCGCATCTGCACCAGGTGCTGGCCACCTTCGCGCTGATCCTGATCGCCAACGAGCTGGTGCGCATCATCTGGGGCGCCCAGCCGATAGCGCTCAACATGCCGGCCGCCTTGTCCGGTCCGGTCGAGTTGGCGCCCGGCCTGCGCTATCCCGCCTACCGCCTGCTGGTGATCGGCGTCGGGTTGGTCGCGGCGCTGCTGCTCTATGTCGTCGTGGTTCATACCCGTGTCGGCATGTGGCTGCGGGCAGGGGCCTCGGATCGCGAGATGGCGAGCGCCATGGGCGTCAACACGGCGTGGCTGTTCACCGCCGCGTTCGGCGCCGGCGCCGCGCTCTGTGCCGTGGCCGGCGCCCTGCTGGGGCCGCTGCTGGCGGTGCAGGTCGGCATGGGCGAGAACATCCTGATCCTGGCCTTCGTCGTCATCGTGATCGGCGGCATCGGCTCGGTGCGCGGCGCGCTGGTCGGTGCGCTGCTGGTGGGCATCCTCGACACCGTCGGCCGCACGTTGCTGCCCGCCTTGTTCCGCGCGCTGGCGCCGCCGGCCGTGGCATCGGAAGCGGGACCGGCCCTGGCCTCGATCCTGATCTACGTGCTGATGGCGGGCGTCCTCTATTTCCGGCCGCGCGGCCTGTTCCCGGCGCGTGGTTAGCACGCTGCATATCGGGCTGCGCCCGCTGCCGACCCTGCTGCTGGTCGCGGCGCTGGTGCTGCTGCCCGTGGCGTTGATGGCCGTGGACCAGCCGTTCTACATCGTGCTCGCCAGCCGCGTGCTGATCTACGCCCTGATCGCCAGCAGCCTCAATCTGCTGATCGGCTACGGCGGCATGGTGAGCCTGGGGCATGCCTGCTTCGTCGGCGCCGGCGCCTATACGGCGGCGGTGCTGGTGCGTGGCGGGCTCGATCTTGCCTGGCTGACGTGGCCGGCCGCGGCGCTTGCCGGCGGTTCGCTGGCGGCGATGATCGGCGTCGTCTCGCTGCGCACCCGCGGTGTCTACTTCATCATGATCACGCTGGCGTTCGCGCAGATGGCCTACTACGTCGTGGTCTCGCTGCGCGTGCTGGGCGGCGATGACGGCCTCACCCTGCCGCGTCGCGCCGGCTACGGGTTCGGCCTCGATCCAAGCGCCGACATGACGTTCTACTACGCCGTGCTGGGCGTCGTGCTGCTGCTGATGGCCGGCCTGCGCCAATTGCTCAACGCGCCGCTGGGTCGCGCCCTGCAGGCGATCCGCGACAACGATGTGCGCATGGAGGCGATCGGCTTTCCGGTCTTCCGCATCCAGCTGGCCGGGTTCGTGATCGCGGGCGCCGCGGCCGGCCTTGGCGGCAGCCTGCTGGCCGATCTCAACCAGCAGGTCAGTCCCAGCCTGCTGCACTGGACACAATCGGGGACCTTGATGGTGATGGTGATCCTGGGCGGTGTCGGCCGCTTCCTGGGTGGCGTGCTGGGCGCCGCGGTGTTGCTGCTGGCGCAGGAATTCCTCTCCGATGTCACGACGCATACGGCGCTGGGTGTCGGCCTGGTGCTGCTGGCCGTCGTGGTATTCGCGCCGGCGGGCCTCGCCGGTCTGTGGCGGCAGGTCGCGCGGTGACGGCGCCGCCCGGCCTGCAGGTGCAGGGCCTGTGCAAGCGCTTCGGCGGCGTGACGGCGGTCGACGATGCCAGCCTGGGCGTGGCGCCGGGTGAACTGCATGCGTTGATCGGCCCTAACGGTGCCGGCAAGACGACCTTCATCCAGCTCGTGTCGGGCGCCGAGCGTGCCGATGCCGGCCGGATCGTGCTGGACGGTACCGAGATCGGAAGCCTGCCCATGCATCGGCGCGTGGCGCGGGGTCTGGCGCGGTCGTTTCAGATCAGCAGCGTCTTTGCGGCCTTCACCGTGCTGGAAAACGTGGCGCTCGCCATCCAGGCGCGCAGCCGCACGCACTGCGCCGTCTGGCGGCCGGTGGTGGCGCAGGCGGCGCTCTTCGAGGACGCGCGCCGAGTGCTCGACGACGTGGGGCTCGGTAGCCGGCAGGATGTCACCGCCGGTGCTCTTTCCCACGGCGAGCGGCGGCGGCTCGAGATCGGCCTGACGGTGGCCACCGGCGCACGCCTTCTGCTGCTGGACGAACCGCTGGCCGGCCTGGGCCCCGATGAGTCGGCGCGTGTCGTCGCGCTCCTGCGATCCTTCAAGGGCCGCACCAGCATCCTGCTGGTCGAACACGATATGGATGCCGTGTTCCAGCTGGCCGACCGCATTTCCGTGCTGGTCTATGGCCGCGCGATCGCCACCGGCGCGCCGCAGGCGATTCGCGCCGATCCCGAGGTTCAGCGCGCCTATCTCGGCGAGAGCGCGGCATGAGCGCCGTGCTGGAGGTCGACAACCTGGCGGCCGGCTACGGCGCCGGCCAGGTGCTGTTCGGTGTCGACCTGCGCATCGGAGCGGGTGACGCCGCGACCCTGCTGGGTCGCAACGGCATGGGCAAGACCACGACGGTGCGCTGTATTGCCGGCCTGCTGCGGCCGCTCGGTGGCACGATCCGCTTCGCCGGCGAGCGGGTGGACCAGCGCCGCGCCGACTGGATCGGCCGTGCCGGGCTGGGACTGGTGCCGGAGGGGCGGCGCATCTTTCCCAACCTCACCGTGCGCGAGAACCTGGTGGCGTTTGCCGCCAACCGCCGGGTGGCGGCCGATCCGTGGACCTTGGAGCGCGTGCTGGACCTCTTTCCACCCTTGGCCCCGCGGCTGGGCAATCTCGGATCGCAGTTGTCGGGCGGCGAGCAGCAGATGCTGGCGATCGGTCGGGCGCTGCTGACCAATCCCACCCTGCTGGTCCTGGACGAGGCGACCGAGGGCCTGGCGCCACTGCTGCGCGAGGAGATCTGGCGAGCCTTGCAGCGCCTGCGCACCACCGGCCTGGCGATCCTGGCCATCGACAAGCATGTCGACCGGCTGGCCGACATCGCCGGCCAACACACGATCCTGGACCGCGGCCGCGTGGCCTGGACCGGCGGTTCGGCCGAGCTGACCGCCGACCGCTCGCTGTGGGAGCGCTATCTGGGTTTGTGAATTTTGGACCGCGCGCGTCCACGCGCGCACCTCCGGCGAAAACTCTGCTTTCGCCTGTGCGCGCAGCGCCGGATCATGAGCGCGCGTGGACGTGCGCGGTCCAAAAATATGGAGCGCGATTGACTCGCGGCATTGCATGCGGGCAACTACGCAAGAGCGCAAAAAATCAAGATTCCGCATCATTACAAGGAGGCAGCTTTGAGACGCGTTGTTGGGGGCCTTGCCCTCGCGGGGGCATTGCTGGCGGGCGGCATGGCAATGGCGCAGCAGCCGCTGAAGATCGCCCTGATCTACGGCAAGACCGGACCGCTGGAGGCCTATGCACGCCAGACCGAGGCCGGCTTCATGCTGGGCCTGGAATACGCCACGCAGGGCAAGCTCGAGCTGGAGGGCCGCAAGATCCAGGTCATCCTCAAGGACGACCAGCTCAAGCCCGACGTGGCCAAGGCGGCATTGGAGCAGGCCTATGGCGACGACAAGGTCGACATCGCCGTCGGCACCACGTCATCGGCGGCGGCGCTGGCCATGCTGCCGGTGGCCGAGGAGTACAAGAAGATCCTGCTGGTCGAGCCGGCGGTGGCCGACCAGATCACCGGCGACAAGTGGAACCGCTACATCTTCCGCACCGGCCGCAACTCGACCCAGGATGCGCTCGCCGGCGCCGTTACCCTGAAGGACGAGAACATCCACATCGCCACCCTGGCGCAGGACTACGCCTTCGGGCGCGACGGCATTGCCTCGCTGAAGGAGGCGCTGGCCGCCGTCGGCAGCAAGGCCAAGATCGTGCATGAGGAGTACGCCCCGCAGCAGACCACCGACTTCACGGCCCCGGCCCAGCGCATCTTCGATGCGCTGAAGGACAAGCCGGGTCGCAAGATCATCGCCGTGGTGTGGGCCGGCGCCCATCCGCTGCCCAAGCTAATGGACCTCAAGCCCGAGCGCTTCGGCATCGAGGTGGCGCCCGGCGGCAACATCCTGCCGGTGATGGCGGGCTGGAAGCAGTTCGCGGGCCTGGAAGGCGCGATCTACTACTACTGGGGCTTCCCCAAGAACCCGGTCAACGACTGGCTGGTGGCCGAGTACAAGAAGCGCAACAATGGTGCGCCGCCCGACTTCTTCGTGGCCGGCGGCATGAGCGCGGCGCTGGCCGTCGTCGAGGCGGTGAAGAAGGCGAAGTCGACCGACAGCGAGAAGCTGATCGCCGCCATGGAGGGCATGAGCTTCGACACGCCCAAGGGCAAGATGACGTTCCGCAAGGAAGATCATCAGGCGCTTCAGGTGATGTATCACTGGAAGATGAAGGCCAATCCGCCCGACAACGTCGACCTGCTTGACCTCGTGCGCGAGATCCCCGCCGACGAGATGAAGCTGCCCATCCGGGTCAAGCGTTGATGGTATTTGCGCGTCCGCCCTCGCCCTTCCCCCGGCGGGGGAAGGTGGCGTGTAGCGCCGGAAGGGGGATGTTGCACCACAGTCGATGCCGGTGGGGGGTGCTGCGTTCATACGAGCATCCCCCTTCCGCCCCTTCGGGGCACCTTCCCCCTCCGAGGGAAGGGTAGATCCCTCATGCTCGAAACCGAGGGCCTCACCATCCGTTTCGGCGGCCATGCCGCCGTCGACGGCGTATCGTGCGCCTTCCATCCCGGCACCCTGACGGCCATCGTCGGCCCCAACGGCGCCGGCAAGACCACCTACTTCAACCTGATCTCCGGCCAGCTCGTCGCCACCGCAGGGCGGGTGCGGCTGAAGGGCAGGGACATCACGGCGCTGGCCGCGCCGCGGCGCGCCCGGCTGGGGCTGGGCCGCGCCTTTCAGCTCACCAACCTGTTTCCCAACTTGACGGCGCTGGAGAACGTGCGCCTGGCCGTGCAGGCCCGAAGCGGTCGTGCGCTTGACCTGCTGAGCCGCGCCGTGCGCCACCGGGACCTCGCCGACCAGGCGATGGCGCACCTCGCTGCCGTGGCACTCGCCGACCGCGCCGGCGCGGTGTCGGCCACGCTCTCGCATGGCGATCAGCGCAAGCTCGAGGTCGCCATCCTGCTGGCGCTGGAGCCCGACGTCTTCATGTTCGACGAGCCGACGGCGGGTATGAGCGTCGATGACGTGCCGGCGGTGCTCGACGTCATCGCCGCCATCAAGGCCCGCGGCGACAAGACCATCCTGCTGGTCGAGCACAAGATGGACGTGGTGCGCTCGCTCGCGGACCGCATCATCGTGCTGCACAACGGCAAGCTCGTCGCGGACGGCAAGCCCGCCGAGGTGATTGCCTCGCCGGTGGTGCAGGAGGCCTATCTGGGTTCGTTCGGCGAGAAGGCCGCATGAGCGCGCTGCTCACCCTTACGGGCGTCGAGACCCATATCGGGCGCTATCACATCTTGCACGGCGTCGACTTCGTCGTGCCCAAAGGCGGCATCACGATGCTGCTCGGCCGCAACGGCGCCGGCAAGACGACGACGCTGCGCACGATCATGGGCCTGTGGTCGGCCTCGCAGGGCTCGGTCACCTTCGACGGCCAGCTGATCGGCGGACCGGGACCCGGCG
>DATEIF010000053.1:0-2812 GCA_035279205.1 Vineibacter sp. | reverse complement strand
TTTTAGCTTTAAAATTTTGATCGATGACTATTGGCTGGTGATCCCCGTACGCCGCTGTCGTCCTGAGCGAAGCGAAGGACCTTGCGGTGGTTCGCTCGAAGAATGTCGGCACTGATGGATATCGGCGCCGACAGTGTCGATACCAACACCGCAAGATCCTTCGCTTCGCTCAGGATGACGGGGTGGCCGACCCGGCTTGCGGTTCCGTCAAACGATGGAACGCTTTGGTGATGTGGCACCAGAGCATCGGCTGCTGCGCCGTATCAGGAACGCCGGAAGACGCTGGGTGTGACGCCGGTGGCGCGTTTGAAGCTGGTGGCAAAGTGGGCGGCGGAGGCGAAGCCGCAGGCGAGCGCGACCTCGGTCATGCTGAGATGGCCGGCGCCCAGTAGTGCCTTGGCGCGGTCCAGGCGACGCTGCAGCAGGTAGCGATGAGGGGACTCGCCAGTGGCTGCCTTGAAGGCACGGGCGAAGTGGAATGGACTGAGGCAGGCCTCGCGCGCCAGCTCGTCCAGTGTCAGGTCGCGATCGAGGTGGGTGTCGATGAGCTGCAGCACGCGTGCCAGCCGGCGGCCGTCGAGCACGCCTTTCGCCGGCGGTTGCGGATGCGATGCCGGAGAGAGGTTGGAATAGCTGCGCAGGATATAGGCACCCAGCGCCGCCGACAGCGTACCGATCAGCAGCGTGGCGACCGGGCTGGGGTGGCGAAGCTCTTCCGCCACGGTGCGGCCGATGGCCTCGATCACCGGGTCGTGGAAGCCGCCCTCGTAGCGCAACCGTACCTGATCGGGATCGACATCGAGGTCGGCCAGCGCCGTCTGCGACAGCGGCATGGCCGGCAGATAGAGGTGAACGCTCTCGCGGATCTCGCCATAGAGATGGATCATGTCCTCGCGGATGCCGGCCGGGCAGAGCCACACCGTTCCCGGCATGGCGTGGTGCTGTTGCAGCTTGCCGTCGCCGCGGCGGCGCACGCGCAGCTGACCGTCGAGCATGACGATGACCTCGGTGTCGCGCGGCAGCACCTCGCCGAGATCGCCTTCGGCATGCTGCCAGCGCTCGGCCAGCAAGCCATGCCATCCCCGGCCGCGGCTGGAGCCGAGGCAGGTCCCGGTCGTGTACTTCGACTTACTGTGCCCGATCAGCCGCGCCATGCCGAGTGCCTTCGAGGCAGAGGAGGCGAATGCTTCCGTACGCGGGGTCCGCTACGCACCAAGGTCAGCCTTTCACGGTGCCGTTGGACTGACAAGCCCCGCATCGTCGTAGACAGCAAGTTTTCGAAATTCAGGCCGCAAGCCCGTGAAAGCCAGGGCTGGGGCGATCGCTAAACTTTCTGCAAGGCGTGCGCGCCGACAGGGAGGACAATGTGACCGAGCAAAAGATCTTCAGCGCCTGTCCGCACGATTGTCCGGACACCTGCGCCATGATCACCACGGTGCGGGACGGCAAGGCCGTCGAGGTGCGCGGCAACCCGGACCATCCGTTCACGCGCGGCGGCCTGTGCGTCAAGGTCAACGACTATCAGAACCGGGTCTACAGCCCCGATCGCGTGCTCTTTCCGCTCAAGCGGACCGGTCGCAAGGGTGCCGGCCAGTTCGAGCGCATCACCTGGGACGCGGCGCTGGCGGAGATCAAGGCGCGGTGGACGGCGATCATCGACCAGCATGGTCCGGCCGCGATCCTGCCCTACAGCTACCTTGGCACGGAAGGGATCCTCAACGGGCTGAATGCCGGCGATGCCTTCTTCAACAAGCTGGGGGCTGCGATCTCCGAGCGCACGTTCTGTGATTCGGCGGCGATCAGCGCCTTCTTCATGTCGTGCGGCCCGACGGCGGCGGTCGATCCGGAAAGCTTCGTTCATTCCCGGTACATCGTGCTATGGGCGATCAACTCCATCAGCAACAACCTGCATCACTGGCCGTTCATCGCCGAAGCGCAGGCGCGCGGCGCCAAGGTGGTGGTGATCGATCCTGTCGCGACGCGGACGGCGAAGAAGGCCGACTGGCACATCCGCATCCGTCCGGGGACCGATGCCGCGCTTGCGCTGGGCATGATGAACGTGATCATCGCCGAGGGCCTGGTCGACCAGGACTATGTCGACAAGTACACCATCGGCTACGAGGACCTGAAGCAACGCGCGGCGCAATTCCCGCCCGACAAGGTGGCGGCCATCACCGGTGTCGCCGCCGCCGACGTGCGCACGCTGGCTCGTGAGTTCGCGACCGCGCAGCCTTCTGTGATCCGCATGGGCGTCGCCATCGAGCGCAGCGCCGGCGGCGGCAACACTGTGCGCGCGCTGTCGTGCCTGCCGGCGCTGGTCGGCTCCTGGCGCCACTGTGGCGGCGGCATCCTGCACATGCCGATCTGGGCCTTCCCGGTCAATTGGGACGCCGTCAGCCGGCCCGACTGGATCAAGCCCGGCACGCCCGTCGTCAATCAGTGGCGGCTGGGGCCGGCCCTCGCCGGCGAGCTGCCGCTGAAGACGCCGATCCAGTCGCTGTTCGTTTTCAACTCCAACCCGATGGTCGTGATCGCCGAGCAGGAAAAGCTCGAACGCGGCCTCGCGCGCGAGGACCTGTTCACGGTGGTCAGCGAGCAATTCCTGACCGATACGGCGCTCTATGCCGACATCGTGCTGCCGGCCACGACCCAGCTCGAGCAGTTCGACGTCATGTTCTCCTGGGGCCATCTCTATCTGACGCTGAACGAGCCCGCGATCGCCCCGCTGGGCGAGGCGGTGCCCAACACCGAGCTCTTCCGGCGCCTGGCCCGCGCCATGGGCTTCAACGACGACTACTGGCAGCGCAACGAC
>DATEIF010000052.1:0-2316 GCA_035279205.1 Vineibacter sp. | reverse complement strand
GAGCTGCCGCCGCTGAAGCTGGAACGTGCCAAGTTCGTCACGCGTCGAGCTGCCGCCGCTGAAGCTGGAACGTGCCAAGTTCGTCACGCGTCTGGAGACGCAGGCCGAAAAGGACTGGGGCGGCCACGGCGTCGACCGCGTCGAGTTCCTGGTCGCCACCAATCCCGGCATGGCGCCCGGCCCGATCGGCAAGATCGCCTCGGGCGGCGAGCTGTCGCGTTTCATGCTGGCGCTGAAGCTGGCGCTGGCCAAGGTCGGCGATGCGCGCACCCTGGTGTTCGACGAGGTCGACAGCGGCATCGGCGGCGCCACGGCGGCGGCGGTCGGCGACCGCCTGCGCCGGCTGGCGAAGTCGCTGCAGGTGCTGGTGGTCACGCACTCGCCGCAGGTCGCGGCGCTGGCCGATCACCACTGGCTGATCCGCAAGACTACCGGCCGCGCCAAGGCCGCCAGCGAGGTCGTGGCGCTCGACCGCGGCGCCCGCCTGGAGGAAGTGGCCCGCATGCTCTCCGGCGCCGCCATCACCGACGCCGCCCGCGCCGCCGCCAAGCAGCTGATGACGGCGGGCAAGTAGCGCATGTCATCCCGAGCGCAGCGAGGGATCTCCCGCGAATAGCGCACTGGGTGTCTTCCGCGGGAGATCCCTCGCTTGCGCTGGGGATGACGTGGGACTCAGGGGAGAACGCGGCGCAGGAACGTGCCCACCGCGTCGTTGAACTGCGCCGGCCGTTGCAGCGGCGCGAAATGGCTGACGCCGGGCAGCAGGATCAACTCGGCGCCGGGGATGCTGCGCGCGAGATAATCGGCGTGCTCGCGCTTGATGAACTCGTCATGCTCGCTGTGCACGATCGTCACCGGCACTGTGATCGCGGCCAGATCGTGCGCCGTGTAGTTGGGCTGCGTCTTCTGCATCTCGCTGACCGCCGCGACGAACGGTTTGAACTGGTCCGGGGTCGCCGATAGCGCGGCATAATCCTGGGTGTGCCGGGCAAAGCACCGCTCGACGACCGGCGTGGCAACGAACGGCTTCGTGCCGCTGGGATCCATGTTGCAGGCGAAGAAGAACACGCCGGCGATGCGACTCGGCACCTGCGCGGCGAGGATCAGGGCGATGCAGGCGCCATCGCTCCAGCCCACCATGGCGGCCTTGTCCAGGCGCAGCGTGTCCATCACGGCCAGCACGTCCGATGCCATCATTTCGTACATGTAGGGCCGCGAGTCGCGCGTGCTGCGGCCATGGCCGCGGCTGTCGATCAGCACGACGCGATGGCCGGCGTCGATCAGCGCCTGCACCTGGTGGCCCCAGTTGCCGCTGTGGCCCAGCCCGCCATGCAGCAGGATCACGGCAGGGCCTGAACCGTACGTGGCGTACCAGATCTGTGCGCCGTCGTGTGCGACGTGACCTTGTTCATCGGCTGCAGGCAACGGGGCTGCGCCATACGCGGCAAACGTCGTCAGGTCGTCGTCGGTGAAGGCCATCGTCGATGCGTCCTCAACTCGTGAGCGCCGGGTCGATGGCGCCGGGCGCGATACCGACCAGGTTCCAGGCAATGATTTTCGGGCGGAAGGCACCGCTCATCGTCAGCGGCTCCCGGGATGCCCATGCTTGGGCCTCGGCTTTCGAGGCTGTGTGCAGCAGATAGGCGCCCGATGCGCCCTCGATCGGCGTCTCGAATTCGCCGCCCAACAGCACGATGCCCTCGGATGCCATGTGATCGATGAACGCCACATGCTGCGTGAACACCGCCGGTTCCACCGCGCGATCGTCAGTCGGTATCAGCAGCACCAGGAAATAAGGAACAACCGGGATCTCCGGCGGATCAATGGACGCGTTGCTCATCAGTCGTCCCGCGTCGTTGCAGCTTCGCTCGGTCCCTCCGTAGACCGGTTTGCGCCGTGACGCTATAGGCGATGTGAGCAGCGTTCAGCGGCGCGGCGCCGATGCCTTGCCGCGGGCACGAACGGCCAGCATCGCCGCCGCGAGGGCGAAGGCCGCGGCAGCGATGGCGCTGCCGCCGTAGCCGATCCGGTCGATGCCATAGGCATCGACGATATGGCCGCCCAGCGTTGCGCCCAGGGCGATGCCGAGATTGCAAATCGAAATGTTCAGCGACATCGCGAAGGCGGGGGCCTGCTTGCCGGCCTTTGTGACGCGGACCTGGCTGGCGACGAAGGCAGCCATGTGGGCGACGCCCCACAACAGGACCAGGGCCACCAGCAGCGCGGGCCTCTGCGCGGCAAGAGCCGTCGATGCCATGAGGATGGCGAGCGCACCGGCGACCACCAGGCTCGTGATCAGCGGATCGCGGTCGACGA
>DATEIF010000051.1:0-5148 GCA_035279205.1 Vineibacter sp. | reverse complement strand
TTCATTCGAACGGTTCCAGCGTAATATTCATCCGTATATATCGATCGTGCCAGAACCGGTCGGCCCGGGCAAGGGGCCGCACGGCGTTAGGAGAGCGCGACTGTCATCCCGAGCGCAGCGAGGGATTTCCCGCGAATGACGCACCACGCGTCGCTCGCGGGGATCCCTCGCTACGCTCGGGATGACGGTTTGATCGCACCATCACCCACTCAGTCGAGATATTCCCAGGTATCGGCGCCATCGAGACGGCGTACCTTGATACCGACCAGGACCTGCGGGTCCATGAGCCGGGTGTTGACTCCCATCCGCTCCAGTGACGGATCGATCGCCGACCAGTGCGTCACGCAACCGCAAACAGCGCAGCGATGAAACTCCAGGACCTTATCGTGACATAGATAGATGTCGGTTGCGCCGGCCCACTGAACCTGCCTGGGCGCATAGTAGGCCCAGAGCGTGCCGTAACGGCGGCATATGGAGCAGTTGCAATCCGTCACCTCGGTGGGCGCCGCGTCGATCTGCAGGCGTACGGCACCGCAATGGCATGACGCTTCGACCATGAACGGCCTCCTTCAGCCGGGATCAGCGAACGACGTCATTTCATCGTCGAGTACGCGGTCGGGACCAGCAGGACAGACTGCATCTCGGCCAAGTGCGGGCCCGACTTGCCAAGGAATTCCTGCCAGCCCGGATCCTTGCTGGCGGCGGCCCGCGCCTGCATGCGGGCGTTGACATCGCTGTAGGCCCACAGATGGACCGCTTCATTGGGCTGCGGAAACTCGCCGGTCCACAGGCCGACCAGCGGTGAATATTTCTCGCGCACCGGCAGGTAGGACTTGATCAGTTCCGCCCATGGTTTCGCCTGTCCGACAAGGGTGCGATAGATGCGGACCTCGTAGATATGCGATCCCGCACCCGGCGCCTTGACGTCGACCACCGCATTGAGCAGCCGCAGATCCTGGCGTTGAACCAGCGGCCGGATCTTGGCGACATAGTCCTGGGTCCACGTCTCGTTCTTCATCAGCTCGCCGCGCAGCCGCGTGCGCTCCTCGTAGCTGTCGAAGCTCCACAGGTGCCAGACCTGATTCAGCGTGCCGAACTCCGACGTCCAATAGCCGTAGCACCGGCCGTAGTTGTTGCCGCGGGCGGGCCACCCGACCTTCTCCGCCAGTTCCAGGTACTTTGGCATCAAGCCAGGCTGCAGCGTGTAGGTGCGAAGCTCGTAGATCATGGCAGTTGATCCTCATCGTGGCGCGGGCACGGCTGTCGGCGGCCGGCAGCCGGTCGCCGGGACGTTACGCTGCAGCGTGCCGGGCGCACCAGACATTCCCGTGCGGCGCCGCATGGTGCATGCCCGCGATGCGCCGGTTGCACAAGGACGGACGCCCCGGACACCCGCGATTGACTTCGAGGATCGACCCCGGTGAACTGGTCGACAGCCCTCCCCGGGCCCTGGAGAACGGTCATGACAGCGTCGCCCAGACAGAACTACCGCGAGGCGGTGCCCGGCCGTGCCAATGTCGCCGACACGCCCGAACGCGACGCCTACTACGACGCGCTGGAACGCAAGGAGATGGGGGCGCTGTGGACCGTCGCCAACAAGATCGAGCCCTGGCATCCGATGCCGCAATCGGTGCCCATGATCTGGCGCTGGTCGGATGTGCGGCCGGCCATCCTGCGCGCGCCGGATCTGGTCAGTCCCGAGGAAGCCGGCCGCCGTGTCATCATGCTGGTCAATCCCGGCCGGCGCGAGGTCTCGGCCGCGGTGGGACTGCTGTATAGCGGCATCCAGATCATGGCGCCGGGCGAAGCCGCCTCCAGCCACAAGCACATGGCCAGCGCCTTGCGCTTCATCATGGAGGGCAGCGGCGCCTACACCATCGTCGACGGCGAGCGCATGACGTTGGGCATCAACGACTTCGTCCTGACGCCCAACGGCACCTGGCACGAACACGGGGTCGATGCGTCGGGCAGCACCTGCATCTGGCAGGATGGCCTCGACATCCCGCTGATGAACGCGCTCGATGCGAACTTCTACACGGTCCATCCGGATCTGCAGCAGAAGACCAATCAGCCGACGGATTCGTCGGTCCGTCTCTACGGCGCCGGCTTCGTGCAGCCGGCCTACCTGCGCCATGCGTGGACGAAACCCTATTCGCCTTTGCTCAAGTTCGAATGGGCACCGACCTACGATGCCCTCGTTCAGGCGGCACGGGTATCGGACGGCTCACCCTACGACGGCATCATCATGGAGTACGTCAACCCGATCACCGGCGGACCGGTGATGCAGACGATCGGCGCATCCATGCAGCTGCTGCGTCCTGGCGAGCACACCAAGGCGCACCGTCATACCGGCTCCTTCGTCTATCATGTCGCCAAGGGGCGCGGATACAGCGTGATCGACGGCCGGCGCTTCGACTGGCAGGAGCGCGATATCTTCGTGGTCCCGTCGTGGTCGGTGCACGAGCATGCCAACCTCTCCGATCACGATGATGCCTGCCTGTTCACCTTCAACGACCTGCCGGTGATGAAGGCATTGGGCATCTACGCCGAGCAGGCCTATCCCGACAACGGCGGGCACCAGGAGATCGCCGCAACGGGGTGAGGGTTTTTGGTCGAGCCGAAACGAATCGACCGGGAATAGACCAGCGCGCCGGATGTTCGTAGCAGCATTGCACGACGACGGAGGAAGCCTTGGTCGACCACCTTCAAAACGCCCACGATTCTTTTGCAGCAGCCCAGGGAGCATTCAATCGTCAGGGGATGTCGCTGGCCAATCGGACCGATCTGCCGCGCATGCTGTTCGACCTGGACTTCAAGATCGCTCTTGTGAACGACGGTTTGATGCAGCTGGCCTTTGGCCTGACCCAGCTCACCGCCGCCATTGCCGAGTTGCATCACAAGAAGCTGCGCCGCAGTTGATGGGCATCGCCTCGACGAAAGCCATGATCTCCTACGCACAACACTCGGCGCACCAGATGTTCTCGCCCTTGCGGCGCCATTCCGCTGCGCCGAAATGCACGTGATCGACGCTGGCGTCGATGATCGTCGACAGCGGCAGCACCCGGTGGACATGCGGAGAATCCGGCCACGACACCGTCGCGGGACGCCGCTCAAGCCGCCTGACCGTCTGCGCCAGCGCCGGATTGATGAAAATCGGTACCGACAGCCGATCGTGCGATCGTGACGGGTTGACGACCCGGTGCGGCGCGGCAAACAGGTCACCCCACGTCGCGAACTGCAGCAGCTCGCCGATATTGACCACCACGAGATCGGGCATTGCCGGCACGTCGATCCATCGCCCGCTTCGGTCCATGACCTGCAGACCGCCGACGGCATCCTGCACCAGCAACGTGAGCCAGGAAAAATCACAATGCTGCGCCACGCCGCGGTGCGACACGCCGCCGTCCGGCTGCGCGTAGTAGCGGATGAACTTCAGCAGCGTGTAGGCGTCGGCCGCCGCGCTGCCGTCGAAGACATCGGGTGCCGCGCCGATTGCCTGCGCGAGCGTTTGCAGCACTGTACGTCCCATGGCCTCGGCGTCGCGCATCAGCGCCAGCACACCGGCACGCAGCGCATCATCCGCCGGCCACAGGTTCGGACCTTCCAGGCGATCCCACGGCCGCTCAACGGCACGCGCCGCGCGCTCGCGGCCGAGGTGAATCTGTTCCCGCCAGTCGCGCTCGTTATGCATGACGCTGAAGCCGCGGAAATGGGGCGAAAGCGCCATATCCAGGCTCTGCTTGACTGCCGCCTCAAGCGCGAAGAAGCGCCGCGCGAGCGCTAGCGCGGCGCGACACAGATCGGGCGCGCCCGCCAGCAGGAAGGTCCCGACGTCACGACTGGCCTCGAGCAGCGCGCGCCCAGCCTGCAGGTCGCCGGCTGCCAAAGCGCCACGGTCGATCAGCGGTAGATCGGACATCACCGGTCCACCGGCAGCTCGTCGAGCTGGCGCTTCAGCAGGTCGCGCGCCGCTTCGAGGTGGCGGTCCAACGCCGGATCGACCGCATCACCCCAGAACCGTCGCGCCAGTTTCAGGCGGATCTTTGCCACGTGCGCGTCATTCGCGAGCTCGCGGCGCAGGATCTCGGGGACGGGCGTGAACGACTTCTCGTGGCAGACTTCGAACAGCACCAGGCGCGCCGCGACGGCGACCGGCGGGCCGTGATCGCGTTCGTGTCGAGCAAGACCGTCAAGCAGGCCATCGACGGTGCGGGCGGCACGCTGCATCAGCCTGGCGTGGGCGGATCGCCGTTCCCTCAGCGCGGCCTCCGCCGCCGCCAGAATGCGGCGGTGCGTGCCCGTCGCAGTATCAAGCGTGTCGCGCCGACCGTCTGCGCCCGGCGGGCCGTAGGCGTCGGCAATAACGACACCCAGCGCAGCCAGATCCTCGCGCACCGTGAAGCGCAGGTGGTCGACATCGTGCCAGAAGAACTCGGCTGGCGTGCACACCGCGCCGTCGGCAAATGCCGCATGGTCACGCAGTCCGATCACGCGCGCCGCTGTTGCCCGCACGCGCAGCAGATCGACCATGCCCAGAGTCTCGAAGCTCGGCAGCAGGATCACCGCAGGCGCCAATGCCAGGGCGTCATCGAACTCCGCCGCGACACGCGCTTCATACGCCCCCGGTCCGTGGCTGCCGTCGACCAGCGTCACATAATCCCGCGCCAGCCGGATCGCCGCGTCGTAGCGGCAGCTGGTGGCCGACCAGGCGTGCGCCCGCATCGCAATGGCTTCGTAGCGGCAGTCGCCGGCGCCGACCCGCCATGCTGCCCGCGTCGCGATGTGCTGCACGACTGCCATCTCCGGCACGCAGCAGGCATCATCCGGTCGGTCGGCCAGACGGCGGGTCAGCGCGCTGGCGATCTGCAGGGTGGTTCCCATCACCAGCCCAGTGTGGCAGCACGCTGAAAGCACTGTCCACCGAAGGCAGGCTTGAACCCTGGCCGGCGCCTCCCGATACTCCGGCGCGCACATGCGCGATCGAGGGAGCGCCATGGCCGATATCGATTTCTGGTTCTCCGTCGGCAGCACCTACACGTACCTATCGGTGATGCGGCTGCCCGACGTCGAGAAGCGCACCGGCATCCGCTTCCGCTGGCGGCCATTCTCGGTGCGCGCCATCATGCGCGAGATGGACAATGTTCCCTT
>DATEIF010000050.1:0-4947 GCA_035279205.1 Vineibacter sp. | reverse complement strand
GGTGCGCGCGTGATCAAGATCGAGCGTCCGGAGGGCGATTTCGCACGCGGCTATGATCACCACGTGCGCGGCGAGAGCGCCTACTTCGTCTTCCTCAACCGCGGCAAGGAGTCGGTTTGCCTCGATTTCAAGCAGGCCGAGGACCTGGCGCTGCTGCATCGCATGATCGCCAAGGCCGACGTGCTGATCCAGAACCTGGCGCCGGGTGCGGCGGCGCGCGCCGGCTTCGGCGCTGCCGAGATGCGGGCGCGCCACCCGCGTCTGATCACCGTCGACATCTCGGGCTACGGCGATTTCGGGCCCTATCGCGAGCGGCGCGCCTACGATCTGCTGGTGCAGGCCGAGTCGGGCCTCGCCTCCATCACGGGCTCCTCGCATGCGCCCGGTCGCGTCGGCATCTCGGCCACCGACATCGGCACCGGCATGTATGCCCACGCCGCCATCCTCGAGGCGCTGCTGGCGCGTGCCCATACGGGCCAGGGGCGCCACATCGACGTGTCGCTGTTCTCGTCGATGGCCGAGTGGATGGCCATTCCGCTGATGTCGTGGGAGTACGACTCCTACGACTGGCCACGGCTGGGGCTGACGCATCCCTTCATCGCGCCCTACGGCATCTACCCGACCAGCGACGAAGTGCCGATCCTGATCTCGATCCAGAACGACAAGGAATGGGTGCGGCTGTGCACCGGCGTGCTCGAGCGGCCCGACATGGCGAAGGATCCGCGCTTCGCCACCAACGCCGCGCGCAATGCCATTCGCGACGAGACCAACGCCATCGTCGGCGAGGTCTTCCGCCGCCACACCTGGGACACCATCACCGCCAGGCTCGACGACGCGCAGATCGCCTACGCGCGCGTGAGCGCCTTGCGCGATCTCGCCGGCCACCCGCAGGTGCGACGCACCACCATCGCCACCGACAAGGGCGAGATCTCGCTGCCGGCGCTCGCCGCCACCGTCGATAACGCCGTGCAGCCCCTCGGCAAGGTCCCGGCCCTGGGCGAGCACACCGACAAGGTGCGGGCTGAGTTCGCGGCATGACCCCTCTCCGCCCGCGCAGCGGGGGAGAGGCAGGGGCCCATGGCGAAGCCATGGGAGGGTGAGGTGGGTGTTGGGGCCGGACGTGCTTCTACTAGCGAAATCTCCCGTGTTGTCGGCACCCACCTCATCCTCCCGCGCTGAGCGCGGGCCCCCCCCTCTCCCCCCACTGTGTGGGCGGAGAGGGGACACACCATGATCCCCCTGCGCCTGGCCTCGTTCGGCGCCGCGTACTTCTTCGTCGGCGGCGTCGGCCTGAGCTACTGGTCGGTGTGGCTGCAGTCGCATGGTGCCGATCCGGCCGAGATCGGCACGATCTACATGAGCCGCCAGTTCGTCACCGTCGCCGCGACCTTGACGATCGGCTGGCTGGCGCATCGCCTGGTGCAGCAGCAGCGTGTCTTGATGCTGGTGCTGGTCACCGTCGCGATCGCGACCTTGGCGACGCAGGACTATGCCTATGGCTTCTGGCCGCTGTGGCTCACCACCCTGGTGTGGGGCGCGTCATGGCATCCGCTGCTGTCGCTGGGCGAGAGCGTGTCGGTGAGCGTGACGCGCCAGCGCGGGCTCGACTACGGCCGGGTGCGCGTGTGGGGTTCCGTCACCTTCATCGGCGGCGCCGTCGCTGCCGGTTTCGCGGTGGCCACTATCGGCGTGCCGTGGGTGCTTTACCTGTCGATCATCGGCGCGCTGCTGCTGGTACCCTGCATCCTGTGGCTGCCGATACCCCAGCGGCTGGAGGCAACACCCTCGGACGCGCCGCCGCGCCGCGTGACGGCTGGCGACCTGTTGCGCCGGCCGGCCTTCGTGCTGTTCCTGGCGGCTGTAGGCTGCACCCAGGCCGGCCATGCCGTGATCTACAGCTTCGGCACCATCGGCTGGCGCGCCGCGGGCATTGGCGATGACACCATCAGCTTCCTGTGGGCCGAAGGCATCCTGGCCGAGATCGTGCTGTTCTTCTTCGCCGGCGTCGTGACCGCCCGCCTCGGGCCGGTGCGACTGATGATGCTGGGCGCCGGCGGCAGTGTCGTGCGCTGGAGCCTGATGCCGCTGCTGGGCGACTCGCTGCCGGCGCTGCTGGTGCTGCAGGCGCTGCACGCACTCACCTTCGGCGCCACGCACCTGGCGGCCATGACATTCCTGCAGCGCGCCGTGCCCGGCAGTGCCATGACCCTGGCGCAGAGTCTCTACTACGGTCTCGCCAATGGCCTGCCGGTGGCCCTGGTCTATCAGCTCGCGGGCGTTCTCTACGATCGGGCCGGCACGCAGGCCTACTATGCGATGGCCGTGCTGACCGCGGTCGGCCTGCTCGCGGCAACGGCGTTGGCGTGGCGCTGGCGCGGCGAGTTCCTGGTTCAGGACACGGCTCGAGCCAGCGGCGCGCACTGACGGATGTCATCCCATGTCTCCTCTCCCGCTCTCGCGGGGAGAGGGCACGTAAGCCGTCAGGCGCGTTCCCAGCGGGCGTCGTCGCGCTCGATCTGGTCGAGGTAGGCGAAAAGGCGATCCAGGCCGCTGGCGGTCAGGCTGATCAGCACGCGGCGACGGTCGGCATGATCGCCGTCACGCCGTACCAGGCCATCGGCGATCAGCTGCGCGACACGCCGCTTGCCGTTGGTGATCGGCAAGCCCGAGGCCATGCACAGGCTGCTCAGATAGATCTGCCGGCCTTCGAGATGCGCCAGCATGAGATCCAGCAGCATGTTCCAGCCCGGATCGATCAAAGCGCTGCCGCGAAAGATGCGGGCGCGCAGCTTGTGCTCGCGCAGCATGGCACGGATGCGCTCCGACCGGTTCAGCGTCGCGTCGCGGGCGACACAGGACGATCCCACATCTTCGACGCGATGCGGGCGCGGTGCATCGATCGCCTTGGGCGTCGCGTTGCGTTGAAGGACGCGTGCGCTGGAAGATTGCGGCGCGGCCGTCGGCACCCGATCGGCATCATCAACAAGCAGCGTGAGCGACGCTTTCGTGCGCGCACGGGATGGCTTGAGTTGAACGCGCAAGGACACGGAATCGAACTCGAACAAACCGTTCCCGGATCACCCCGGTCGCATCGGAAAATCGGTACGTGCAAATACTATGCTTGCATAAAGGGGGCCAGCGTCATTTCGACCGCATCCGGCTGCTTTTGCGCGGGCGGGCCGCAACGTTCGTGCAATGTTGTCAGATCGCGTCGCGTGGACGCTCAGCTCCGACCGCGTCGCGCACCGTCACGCTCGATCTGCTCAAGATAGACCGACAGGCGCTGAATGCCGCTGTCGGTCAGGCTCACGAGCACGCGGCGGCGATCCGTCGGGTCGTCCTCGCGTCGAACCAGGCCGGCGGCGACCAGCTGCTCGAGCCGTCTCTTGGTGTTGGTCACCGGCAGGCCCGAGGCCGCGCAAAGACTGAAGAGATAGGTCTGCCGGTTTTCGATGTGCGCCAGCATGAGGTCGAGCAGCATATCCCAGCTCGGGTCGATCAGCGTGCTGGTGTCGAAAACTCGGGTGCGCATCTTGCGCTCGCGCAGCATGGCCCGGATCCGTCCGGGTCTGTCGAGAGGCGTGGACTGCGCTGTGGGCTGCGTCGGCGCACGCCGGGGCGCGGCGATGCCCGATCGTCCGTCACCGGCAAACAGACGCGTCACGGTCGCGCCGGTCTGCGGCAGCGTTGCCGGCTCGGCCGCCATGCCGGCAGGGTCACGGGCGCGCAGGCTGGCAGCCATCGCGCGGCGGACGGCCGCCACCAGGGTTGCGCGTGACATCGGCTTGCACAGGAAGTCGTCGGCGCGCAGGCGAAGAGCATGGACGGCGTAGTCCATGGTGCCGTGGCCGGTCAGGAAGACGACCTGCGGACCGGGCTGGTCGGCGGGCAGACGGGCCCGCAATGTTTCGACCAGCTGAAGACCGTCGAGCCCGGGCATGCGCACGTCGGAGACCAGAACGGCGATCGTCGGGTCGAGAGCAAAATGCTCAATGGCCGTCGCACCGTCAGATGCCTGCAGAACCGAGAATCCTTCCCGCGCCAAAGTTGTGGACATCTCATCCAGCAGCTCCGGATCGTCATCGACGAGCAGAACCGTAAACGCCGTTGCTGCATCGCCATCAGTATCGCAGGCGCCAGCACGCGAAGACACCGAATCAAACTCTGACACAACCACGTCCCTCGGTGATCGGCGCGACTATCTGAAAATCGCGCAAGCAAACACATGGAGGAAAGGTCCAAAACGGTGTGACTGCTATGCAGGCGGCATGCGAGGAACAACGAAACGTCATCACGATGCGCATGCGCGTTCGAAGAAACCCTTGCGCCATCAATATCCGCGAGCGATGCGACAGTGTGTGCGCACGATCGATGCGTTTGTCGAACCAACTGTTCAAGAGATTCTTGTCCGCGTGTGCAAACGATGTTGGCGATCGCGGCCGTCATCGATGATCGATCGCACGCGCACACATGCATCCATGAGTCGATGACGCTTTGGTTGCAGATGCAAATGCGACCGCATCCGGTGCCAATTGTTATGGCGCTCCACAATCGTCCGCAGCTAACCTAGTTTCTAAGAAGAAACCTGCAGCTTTATGAAGCGATGAGATGCAGGTCAAGTAAACAGGGATGCGACTCCTGATTGTAGTGTGACGTTCGTTGGGGGTACTGGTCGTGTACAAGTATCGTGAGTGCACTGAGCATCCGACGGCTTGGGGTCGTGATCAGGTCGTCGAGGTCCAGTCCGCGAACGCGGCTGCGTTGCCCGACATCACAGGAAACCACTTCCGACGCAACAAGCGCCCTGTCGGCGGCTTCGCCGGCAACTGGGTCGCCGGCGCCGAGCACGGCAGCCGCTCGCTGCGGCGCCGCCTGATGGCGGTGCTGCGCCGGGCGCACCGCGTGCTGGGCATGAAGCGCGACCAGCTCGGGCTCGGCACGCTCGGT
>DATEIF010000049.1:0-7416 GCA_035279205.1 Vineibacter sp. | reverse complement strand
TAGGTCCCGAAGCTGATGGCGGTCGCGGAGACGGTGCAGGTGGCGGCCTGCGCCGTCGCCGGCAGCAGGAAAGCGAGGACGGCGAGCAGGAGCAGGCGCCTCATGGCGCGGCCTCGCGGCAGACGAGCGGGCCGATGGTGGGGATGTCGCCGGGCTTGGCGATGAAGTCAAAGCGGGCGCGGCAGCGCTGGCCAGTGCGGCGCTCAACCACGACCTCGTTGTGGGCCTGCAGGTCGACCAGATAGACCTCGCCGTCGTAACCGACCGGGGCGGTGGCATGGCTCGACTGCAGGGTGGCGATGCTGCCGACCGGGATCGCCCGGCCGGCCTCGTCGGCGAGGCGCAGCAGGGCGCCGTGGCTGGTCTTGATCGGGAAGCGCACGACCACGCCGGAGCGGTCCTGCGGGCGCACCTCGCGGGTGGTGTAGGGCACCGCGGCGTCGACCGGCACGTCGGTCGGATCGATCGACAGGTGGTTGATCTCGAAGGCGCGCAGGTCGGGCACCAGCACCTGGCCCGAGGCGTCGGTGACGCCGGCGTCGCGGTTCTCCTGCTGCACGTGCACGCCCTTCACGCCGGTATCGACCACGGCGAAGCTGTCGTCGATCCGGTTGGAGGCGAACAGGCCGCCGCCGGCATAGGAGAGGGCACCGCGCGCCTCGGCCTGGAAGGTGGTCTGGCCGGCCTGCCGGTCGACCCCGCCCAGCACCAGGCCCCACGGCGACTTGTACTGCAGCTCGGCGAACTCGTGGTCGGCGTTGACGTCGGAGCCCGAGCCGAACAGCCGCCAGCCCCAGTCGCCGATCACGTCGGGCGTCTGGCTGGCCTGCAGCTGCGCCGACCTCTCCTGGTTGGTGGCGCTCGCACTGGCGCCGGCCGAGCTGCGCCGGCCGAGCGGCACGGTCAGCCCGACCATCACGCCGCGCCCGCCATAGCCCGCCAGGTCGTCGTAGGCGGTGGCGTAGAGCGAGACATTGTCCAGCACCTGCGTGGTGTAGGTGGCCGACACCAGGTGGGTGGTCTGGGCCGGCTGCAGATAGAAGAACTGGCCGTAGGCCGAGACGGTCTGCACCAGGGCGGCGGCCCGCTCGATGCCGTTGTAGGCGACGCTCACCGAGCCGTACTGGCCGAGCGCCAGGCCGGCGCTGGCGTTGATCTGCAGTTGCGCCGTGGGCTGGCCGTTGGCGGCGGCGATGTCGGCGAAGTCGAGGCTGGCGAAGGTCGCCGAGGCGGCGAGACTCAAGGGCTGGCCGATGCGCTGCAGGCCGACCGTGACCTGCGTGCCGCTGCCGGCCGAGCCGCCGCTTGCCGCCGCGGCGACGTTCACGACGGCCAGCCCGAAGGCGTTCCACACCAGGCCCGCCCCGCCCATGAAGACCCCGTCGCTGCCCTCGGCATGCGCCTCGACGGTGAAGGTGTCGGAGAGGCCCCGCCGCCAGGTCGCCGAGCCGGCCGGCGCGCCATAGTCGTTGCTGATCAGGCCCCAGTTGCGCCGCACCAGCCCGCCCTCGACCGAGAAGGTCTGCAGGCCGGGCGCCAGCAGCGAGGCGCTGGCGTAGAACGGCAGCTCGGTCGTCACCTGCCGGCCCAGCGCATTGGTCACCGTCATCACCACCGTGCCGGCGCCGGTGACGACCGGCAGCTGCGGCACCTGGAACGGCCCCGGCTGGACCTCGCGGCTCAGCACCCGGTTGCCGTTGACCAGCACGTCGACCGTCGAGGGCACGGCCACCGTGCCGCCCACCACCGGCAGCGGGAAGGTGACGAGATCGGGCCGCATCGCGAAGTCGGAGGCGACCTGGCCGCCGCCCAGCCGCACCGGCCGGCTCCACGACAGGCCGCCGGTGATGAAGTCGCCGGCGCGGTAGCGCATCAGGTCGTCGGGGTCGGAATAGACATAGGTCGAATCGAGCCGGATCGCCGAATAGCCGCCCGGCCCGGTCGGGTTGGTGCCGACATAGGCCAGCAGCCCGTTCGACAGCACGCCCCACGGCGAGAAGGCGCGGAAGTCGAACAGGCCGCTGCCCACGCCCGGCGTGCCGGCGGTCAGGCCCAGCGGATCGGTCGAGCTGGCGGTGACGTCGTAGTTGAGGGTGGCGCCGAGGCCGCTCTCGACCGTGCCGCCGTTGCCCGCCGTGGTGCCCCCCGTGCTGCCCGCCGCCTCGAGCAGCTCGGGCAGCAGGCGCTTGGCCGCCGCCGTGACGTGCAGCGTCTGGGTCGGCGCATCGAGCCGGGCGCTGAAGTCGGGCAGGTCGCCGAGCTTCACCAGCTTGTCCTGCGTCTCGGCCGTCGCCTCGGGCACGCGAAAGCCCAGCTCGCGCAGGTTGGCCCGCGTCGCATAGAGCATCCCGCCGCGCTGCACGAACTCGCCGATCTTGCCGGTCGGGTAGCCGTTCACAACCACCTCCAGCAAAAGCGTCTCGTCGGCGAGCGCCACCCGCGGCCGCACCACGAGGATGGACAGGAGCACGATCGCCACGACGAGCGGCGCTCGCAGCAAGCCATGGACGCCATCAGCGGTCATTGGACCTGCTGGTCGATCCGACCGTCATCGCCGGTGCCTGTGAGACGCCAACCGCCGCCGGACGGTCGGCCCAGCACACGCCATCGCCGCGTCGTCCCCGCGAGCAGATAAGGCGAGACGTTCTTCGTCTCGATCGGCAGCGTCGCGCCGCCCGCGCGCAACTCGAGATCGTGCACCTTGAGATGACTGGTGCCGTCGTTGACGCCGACCAAAAAGCTTTGCCCACCCGCATTCTCGATGCGCCACGTCACATGCGGCGCGACGCGCGTCTGCGGCAGGACGAAGATCGGGATCGACAACCGCAACGCGACCTGCACGATGCCCGGCGCCGCCGGTGGCGGGATCTGGTCGACCAGGATACGATAGGTCGCCTCGCGATCGGTCGGCAGGCGCCGCAGCACCAGCCGGATCACCTGGCTGCCGCCCGCCGCGATGGTGCCGAGCGGCGGGCTTGCAAGCAGATCGTCGGTGTCGCCGAGCTGTACGTTGCCGTTCTCGTTCTGACGCCACGCGTAGGCACGGACCTGGAACGAAGTCTGACCGGCGCTGATCACCGTCAACGTCGCCGACTTTTGCCCAGGCACCATTTGAATGGTGACTGGCAGCACGGTCATCGGCTGCGCGTGCGCAGGCTCGCCACCGAGGACGAGTAACGACGACGCCATGAAGGCGAGCGCCATCGCACGCAGAACTCTTGCAAGCGCGTTCATCGACAGGCTCCTCGAGGGGGTAAGGAGCTTCGCGGCTTCGTTGGCCGCGACGGGAATTTGCGTTGGTTAGAAGCTTACCGTCGCCGTGATGGTATCGGCGTAGGCGCCCGGTGCGGGGAACTGACCCGCCGGGATGCGGCCATAGACCGTGTTCGCCTGCGCGTTGCCGTTGCCGGTGCCCGCAAGCGTGTCCGTGCCGACCGTCTGGCCCCAGTTCAGTGTCCGGGCCGAGTCACGGAAAAGCGCGTAGTTCAGTTGAGCCGCCCCGTTCAACATGCAGCGCGTGGTCACTGTCGCGCCCGGGCAGGTCCCGGGATTGAGCCCGACGTTCCAGGCCGATGTGTTGGTGCAGGTAACCGTCACTGTGGATGTAGCGTCCGTCTGGGTGCCTGTGTACGTGCCGAACGAAAGGTTCGTCGCCGCTATGTTGCAGGTTGCCTGGACGGTCGCCGAAACCGTGAAAGTCGCCGTCGCGGTACCTGCTTCCGCCAGTTCCGCCGGCAGGCCAATTGCGGCCGCTGCCGTCAATGCCAAGCCCGTACGCACAAACCCTTTGAGCAATATCTTCATGAGATTTTCCCCAAACACCCTGGTCCAATGGTTTGGGGCGTAACACATATCGCACTTTCGCCGCAATAAGTTTTTCTGCACTTAGACCGCAATCTTAAAGCGGCGTGGCAAGAAAGCCACGGTGCCGTGATCTGCCGCTGCTCGAGCCCATCCACGATTGCAGCGAGCGCGCAACGGCGAGATCGTTCGCCGCACTCTATTCCGGCTTCTTGGCGTCCACCTTGTCGAGCGCCGCCCGCAGCCCCGTGGCGAGCTTGGACGCATCGCCGTTGGCCCAGAAATGCATGAAGAAAAGACGCGGCTGCTCGTCGAGCATGTGGCTGTGCAGCGCCGTGATCTCGATACCGTTCGCCTGCAGCGCGTCGATCACGGGATTGACCTCGCTTGAGATCAGCACGAAGTCGCCGGTCACGGCGGCGGTGTTGAATCCGGTCGACTGGAAATTGATGCCGATCGCGGCACCCATCGGCGGCGGAAGCACCATCCCTTCTTCCTTGACCGGCTTGGCGCGAGGAATGCCGAACTGATAGATGCCGCCGCTGTCGTAGCCCTTGTACCCCATGATCTTGTCGATGCCGATCATGTCGAGATTGGCCGGCATCGACGTGCCGCCTGACAGCGAAAACGGAGTCTTGCTGAGCGCCAGCCCGGCATGGATGGCGGAAGCGAGCTTCACCGGGTCGCCGTGCCCCTGGATGTGCATGTAGAGCGTCATCGGCTCGGCGCGCAGCAGGTGATTGTGCACCGCCGTGATGGCGATGCCGCCCTCTTCGAGCTTGCGCATTACCGGGTTGACCTCGTCCTGTGTCATGACGAGGTCGCCCATGACCATCGCCTGCTCTCCCATCGGCAGGAAGGCGACCCAGCCGCCGAAGGCGAAGCCCGTCCGCAGCGCAACGCCATCGAGCGACACCTTCAGATCGCTGCGAGGGAAGCCGACCCTATAAACCCCGCCCGCCATGACCTTTCCCGATCTGCCGAGTGCATGGCCCACGGCGGCCCAATCGGGATCGGCGGCAAGCGCCGGTGGCGTCAATGCGGCGACAACAACGAGAGGCGCAAATAGCCGGATGATCGGGTGCATCGCAATTCTCCTTGGTTCTGCGCTGTCTGCCTCCCCTCGCCGCAGCACCGCCCATCGTTCGCTTGCTCGTTTAACGCAGTTTTATGGGATGTCCCGGGAGATCGCTGGTCGCACGACACGGAGGGCGTAAGCTTTCGAAAGCCTTAAGGAGCACGCCGTCGATGCCTCTCTTTCCCGAGACCGCCGATGCCAATGCGCGCAGAGTGCTGATCGCGCGTGCCTTGCGCGCCGTGGCCGATGGCTATGTCAGCATCCTCCTGCCGGCTTATCTGCTCGCGCTGGGCCTCGACGCGTTCCAGGTCGGCGTCGTCAGCACTGCGACCCTGACGGGCTCGGCCGGACTCACGCTCCTGGCCGGCCTTATCACCAACCGCTTCGGCCACCGCCGGCCGCTGATCGCCGCCGGCCTTCTGATGGCCTTCACGGGATTGGGCTTCGCCGGCCTGCAGACCTTTTGGCCGCTGCTCATCGTCGCCTTCGTCGGCACCGTCAATCCGTCGACCGGCGACGTGAGCGTCTTCCTGCCGCTCGAGCAATCGCTGCTGGCGCAATCGGTCGCCGACCGCGACCGCACTGCGCTGTTCGTGCGCTACAGCCTTGCCGGCTCGCTGATGGGCGCGTTGGGCGCGCTCCTCGCAGCGGTGCCCGACCTCGTGAACCGGCACATCGGCATCGCGCCGCTTCAGGCGATGCAAGGCATGTTCCTGCTCTACGCCGCGATCGGACTCGCGGCGGCCGCGATCTACGGGCGGATCGGCGAGCCGCGATCTCATCGCGACGGTGCGCGGCAGGCGCCGCTCGGTCCCTCGAAGGGAATCGTCTATCGACTGACCGCGCTGTTCGCCGTCGACGCGTTCGGCGGCGGGCTCCTGGTGCAGTCGATCGTGGCCCTGTGGCTGTTCCAGGTCTTCGGCATCTCGGCGTCGAGTGTCGCCAGCCTGTTCTTCTGGACCGGCATCCTGTCGGCTGCATCGTTTCTCGCGGCGGGGCCGATCGCCCGCCGCATCGGGCTCGTGCGCACCATGGTCTTCACGCATTTGCCGTCGAGCTTCTGCCTGATTGCAATCCCGTTCTCGAACGACCTGACCGCCGTGATCGCGCTCCTCCTGTTGCGCAGCCTGCTCTCGCAGATGGACGTGCCGACCCGCACCTCCTACGTCATGGCCGTGGTCACGCCGCCCGAACGGCCGGCCGCGGCGAGCCTCACGTCGGTGCCGCGCAGCCTTTCGGCCGCCGTCGGGCCGGTCGTCTCCGGCGCTCTCATCGGCCTGTCCGCCTTCGGCTGGCCGTTCCTGATCGGCGGAGCGGTGAAGATCGGCTACGACCTGGCGCTTCTCGCCATGTTCAGCCGCATCCAGCCGCCCGAGGAACGTGCGGTCGAAAAGCGAGCGTGAAGATCGCGCCGCCGTCCGGCCCCGGCGAGACCGAGACGCGGCCGCCATGCGCCTTCATGATCTCGGCCACGATCGCGAGCCCCAGGCCGGCACCATGCACAGCGGCACATTTGCCCCGCCAAAATCGGTCGAAGATGCGCTCGCGGTCCGCCTCGGCGACACCGCGTCCGTGATCGGAAACGCTCAGGCTCCCCTCGGCGCTCGTCGCCACCGTCACCTCGCTGCCAAGCGGCCCATGGGTGACGGCGTTCTCGACGAGATTGCGCAGCGCGTCGGCGATGGCATGACCGTTGCCTGTGATGACCACGGAGCAAGCCGCGTCGGCGAAGGCAAGCGTCCGGCCCTGCGCCAATGCCCACGGCGCGAGCGTTGCAACCACCTCCTTCGCGATCTCGTTCAAGTCGACCGCCTGCGAGACGTCGAGCGCCACCGAATCGAGCCGAGCAACGCTCAGGAGCTGCTCGACCAGGCGGTTCATGCGCGCGACATCGGCGCGGAGCCTGGCGACCTCGTCGCTCGATTCCATCGCATCCAGCGCGCCGGTGACGATGGCGAGCGGCGTACGCAGCTCATGGGCGGCATTTGCCGTGAACTGCCGCTGTACCGCAAATCCCTGCTCCAGCCGTTCGAGCGCCCGATTGACCGCGGTCACCAACGGCACGATCTCGCCCGGCAGATGCGCCGACGGCAGGCGCACCGAAGTGGCGGCAGGGCCGATGGCGGCGGCGATGTCGGAGACTTCGCGGACAGGCTTCATGGCGCCGCGGATCGCGAGGACGGCGACCGCCAGCACGAGCAGCATGAAGAGCGGGATCACCCAGGCGACGTCGAACACGAACTCCGCCAGCAGCGAATGGACGAAGGCCGTGGCGCCGGCGGCGCGCGCCACCCAGATCGACACGGGGCCGGCCGCGCTGCCGAGGGTGATGCTGAGGCCGTAGTAGTCTTCGGCATCGCTTTCGATCCCGGCAAGATGGAAGTAGCTCGGATCGTCGGTGGGGGTCGGCCAATGGGCGACCAGCGGACCGAACGTCTCGGGCATGGCCGCGATGAGGTGGCCGCCGCTATCTCGAACAGCGAAGATGTCGGATGCGGGCATGGCGGCATAGGCTTGCTGCAGCGGCGCCGGCAGCG
>DATEIF010000048.1:0-4129 GCA_035279205.1 Vineibacter sp. | reverse complement strand
GCGTTCACATGGCCCATATGGGCGATGCGGATCGCCTTGCCCGACAGCTCGCCGATGCCGTGGCCCAGCGTCACGCCGCACTTCTCCCGGCAGTAGGTGCGCAGCGCCTCCGGATCGTGGCCGTTCACCAGCGTCGTGGTGACGGTGTCGCTGCGTTCGCCGGGTTCGATGATGTTGAAGCCGATCGCCTGCCCTTCGCCCCAGACGCCGACGGCACGGCGCACGGATTCCGCCAGCAGATGATGACGGCGGAAGGCGTTGTCGAGGCCTTCCTCGAACAGGATGTCGAGCGCCTTGCGCAGCGCGAACAGCAGATGCTCGGGCGGCGTGCCGGCATATTTCTGGTAGTGCACATCGCCTTCGCGATCGGTCCAATCCCAGTAGGGCGTGCGCAGGCCGGCCTTCTTGTGCGCCGCGCGGGCGCGGTCGTTGGCGGCCACGAAGCTCAGGCCCGGCGGCGTCATCAGTCCCTTCTGCGAGCCCGACATCGCGACATCGACACCCCACTTGTCCATCTCGAACGGCATGCAGCCCAGCGACGCCACCGTATCGACCATCAGCAGCGCATCGTGCTTGGCCGCGCGCATCGCCTCGCCGATGGCGGCGATGTCGTTCACCACGCCCGAGGCGGTGTCGATCTGCGCGACCATCACGGCCTTGATCGTTCCGCCGCCCTTGTTGGCCTTGTCGGCCTTGAGCCGTGCCTCGACTTCGGCCGGCCGCACGGCGCGGCGCATGTCACCCTTCAGGATCTCGACCTCGACGCCCATGCGCCGGGCGCTCTCGCCCCAGCCGACGGCGAAACGGCCGCTCTCCAGGACCAGGATCTTGTCGCCCTTGCTGAGGACGTTCGTGATGCTCGCCTCCCAGGCGCCGTGGCCGTTGGCGATGTAGATGTAGGCGCGGCCCTTGGTGTGGAACAGGCGCGCCATGTCGGCGAGCAGGCTGTCGGTCAGCGCCACCAGCGGACCGGTGTAGATGTCGACCGCGGGGCGGTGCATCGCGCCCAGCACCTCGTCGGGCACATTGGTCGGTCCGGGAATGGCCAGAAATTCACGCCCTGCACGCACGCTCATCTCTTGTTCCTCCGCGCGCCAGTGGCGCCCTGCTGATGATGCGGGCGCAACCGCGCGCCCGCAGGATTATTGCCACGACGCTACTACAATCGAGATCAAACCTGATCGCGTGCGCCCCTGAATTAGATTGATGACTAGTCCTGGGCGGCAGATTTGTCATCCTGTGCGCAACCAGAGGGCACCAGCGTCCAAGGCAGACCCTCCGATCGTGAAACTGTAATAAGGTTACCTGGCATGAAATGGATCCAGGCCGGTCACTATTCGCGGCTCATCAGGGTGCTATCGGCGCGCTGGCAACGGCGCGTCGTCTTCCTGCTGGGCGGCATTGCGGTGGGCGCAAGTGCTGTCGCCCTCGCACTGCTGGCGGACAAGGCGCAAGAGGCGTTCGCGCTTCTGCTCAGCAAGTGGCGGTTCGCGTCGCTGTTCGTGACGCCGGCAGGCTTTGCGCTCGCGGTGTTCCTCACGCAACGCTACTTCCGAAATTCGCAGGGCAGCGGCATCCCGCAAGCGATCGCCGCGCGTGAAATCGAGGACCAGACGGCCCGCAGCCGGCTGGTTTCGATCCGCATCGCCATCGGCAAGATCCTGCTGACCCTGCTTGGCCTTCTGTGCGGCGCGTCGGCCGGCCGCGAAGGGCCCACCGTCCAGGTCGGCGCCTCCATCATGTTCGCGATCGGGCGCCTCTCGCCGCGGCGCCAGCCCGGGTTGATCCTGGCGGGCGCGGCCGCGGGCGTTGCCGCTGCGTTCAATACGCCGCTCGCCGGCATCGTCTTCGGTATCGAGGAGATGAGCCGCGCGTTCGAAACCCGCACCAGCGGCCTGATCATCGCCTGTGTGATCGCCGCAGGCCTCACTTCGCTCGCCCTGGTCGGCAACTACGCCTATTTCGGCACCACGCCCACCATGTTGCGCACCGGCGTGGATTGGCTCGCGGTGCCAGCGTGTGGCGTCGTGGGCGGACTGGCCGGTGGACTGTTCAGCCGCATCGTCATCGCCGTGGCGCGAGGCCTTCCCGGCCTGCTGGGGCATCTGACCAAGCGACATCAGCTCATCTTCGCCGCAGTCTGCGGCCTCGCCGTCGCGGTGTGCGGGCTCGCTTCGGGCGACACCATCTACGGCACCGGTTATTCACAGGTGAAGGCGGCGCTGGAGCACGGCGTGCCGCTACCCTGGTATTTCGGCGTGCTGAAATTCGCTGCCACCACTTTCTCCACGATCAGCGGCATTCCCGGCGGCATCTTTTCGCCCTCGCTGGCCGTAGGCGCGGGGCTCGGCGCCGACATGGCGCACCTGTTCCCGAGTGCCCCGTTCGACGCGATCATGCTCCTGGGCATGGTGGCGTATTTCGCCGGCGTGGTGCAGGCGCCGATCACCGCCTTCGTCATCGTGACGGAAATGACCGAGAACCATGCGATGGTGATGCCGCTGATGGCGGCGTCGCTCATCGCCTACCTCGCCTCGCGCCTCGTCTGTCCCGAAGGCATCTACCACGCGCTGGCCAAGGGGTTCCGGGAGCCGGAACGCGAAACCACCCCGCGCTGATCGGCCTTGTGGCTTGCGCTGGCGGATTGCGCACCGCCAGCACGAAACCCACGAAACCAAAACACCGCCGCGACGAAATCGTCCGCCAATCGAGGGGGCGTAGAAAGTACGTGCCGCACCGGAGACTGCGGCGAGTAGCGGTCCACTCTTTCTCCCCTGTGGACTGTGAGCGTTGAAGCCTCTCGAACCTTAGCCCGTCTGGCCCGATCAGCCCGGCGGGCTTTTCTTTGCAACGATCCGCGGCCCGCTCGCCCTTGTCTTGAGCAGTTTCGTGGCAACGCGTTTGGCCACGATCTCGGTACCGAGTTCGGACCAGTGACTGTCGCTCAGTCGATAGCTGCCGCGCACGCCCTCCAGTTCCTCCGCCAGATTGATCGGATGCAGACCCCGTCTGGCGAGTTCGGCCAGCAAAGCTTGCCGAGATGCCTCGCGATGCAGGTTCTGAGAATAAAAGCGCGGCCAGGGCTTCCAGTACGCAGCATAGTCCGGGTCGACCGAGGCCATCGGCGCCACCGCCAGCAGGAATTTTACACCCCTGGCGGCAGCGAGCTTGTCGCCGCCCACCAACCACGACGCGGTCGCGTCGATCTCGGACGGATCGACCATATGCTCGGCTTCGGCCATATCCCTTGGCACAGGCCAATTGGTGGGGACGATCTCCAGGCTGATGACGTTGGCCAGCAACCAGCCCGCAAGGAATTCGCGTTGGGCATCGTTGCGTTCGAAGTGCGCCCAGAAGGCAGCGCCTCCCCGTCCCAACACCTCCTGCAACGCCTCGCGGCTGATATCGGGGTAGTAGTATTTCCTGTAGTGCTCGACGAGCAGGCCGAGGCGCTCGGCGAGCGGCCGCTTGACGATGGCGTTCAGCGTGTCGAACTCGTCGGGGATCGGTTTGTTGCCGCGGCCGAACTCAGAGAGCCTCAGTCGATTGACGATCAGCCAATCGAGATGCGGCGCCACCGCGCCCAGCAGCGACGGCTCCGGCCGCTCGGCGACAAGAGGCGGAATCGACCAGGATGAGAGCCGATCCGGCACGAAGTCATTGCCGGAAAAGAACATCTCCAGGATCGTGTCGGGTTGCAGGTCGAGCGCAATCGATTTGATGCGATGGTAGTATTGCGATGGACCGGTCGCCGAGATGCCGAGGTTGACCGCTTCGCTGCCCTTGACCCCGTGCTCGGCCCAGTTCTTCTCTACCAGCTCGCTGAGCGGCGTGAGGCCAAAGACGCCTTCCAGGAAGCTGTCGCCCACGAACACCGAGCGGAACTGGATGCCGGGCGGCCGCGCGATCGAGCGCTCCCGGTCCTTCAGGCCCCAGCTGTTGTAATAAGGGATCGACTCCGGCGCATCTGCCAGCGTCCTGATCTGCCGTACCGCCGACGACGATGCTACCACTGGTCGCAGGTCGTAGGCGGGCCAGGACGGCGTCAAGAACGATGCCGCGACCTCCAGCCCGCCGATCGTAAGGGCGAGAAGGAGCAGTCCGTAGGCTGACCAAAAGAAAGTCTTTT
>DATEIF010000047.1:0-19674 GCA_035279205.1 Vineibacter sp. | reverse complement strand
CGGAGAAGAGTCCATCGGAATGGCTAGAATTCCCCGTATCTTGTGGACAACCAGACCAGCGCCACTCGATATAGCGGCAGCCTGCCATGCGGGGAATCCGGGCGCAAGAATCTATGCTGTGGATTCTGTCGTTTTCCGATGGGGAAAAATACGGTCTACGAGTCCTCGCCCGTCGCCTCCTGCCGGATCCAGTCGCGAAAGGCGCGCGATTCCGGCCGGGACAGGCTCCAGCTGGGATAGACCAGGTGATAGGCGAAATCGACCGTCAACCGATGGGCAAACGGCTTCACCAGCCGCCCCTCGGCCAGCTCGGCCTGGACAAATGACTCGCGTGCCAGCGCCACGCCCTTGCCCAGCAGCGCCGCCTGGGTGGCGCCGTTGCTGTCGGTGAACACCGGCCCGGACTCCACATCAACCGCGGTCGCCCCGACGGCCTCGAGCCACAGCCGCCAGTCGTCGCGATACTCGTCGTGCAGCAGCGTGTGTCGCGCAAGGTCGTCGGGTACGGACAGAGGCGCCTCTTCGCTGACACATTGAGGGCTGCAGACCGGCACCAGATCATCGTCCAGCAGGCGTTCGCTCTTCAGGCCCGGATAGCGGCCAAGCCCGTGGCGGACGGCGAAGTCGACACCGTCGTGTGCGAAGTCGACCAGGCGCTGGCTGGCGCTGATCCGCACGTCGACCTGCGGCCATCGCGCGTGGAAGCGTGGCAGGCGTGGCACCAGCCACTGCACGGCAAAGCCCGTGGTGCAGCTCACCGTCAACGTAACGGGCCGGCTGCCGCGCGCGACCTCCCGCGTCGCGTCCTCGAGCAGGCGGAATGCCGAGCGGGCGGCGCGAAAATAGCGCGCGCCCTGAGGCGTCAGTGTGATGGCGCGCGGCCGACGCTCAAAGAGCGACACGCCCAGCGCCTGCTCCAGCGCCTTGATCTGGAGACTGACGGCACCGGTCGTGACGCGCAGCTCGGCAGCACCCTGGGAGAAGCTCATGTGGCGCGCTGCCGCCTCGAAGGCACGCAGCGCCGCCAGCGGCGGCAATGACCCACGCATAGTTTAATTTAACTAAACGCAAGAATAGATGGAACTGGTTTGTCTCCTGATCAAAGCGGCCCTAACCCAGGAGCGAAAGCGGCGATTGGGCTAAACGGAGCTGGCCAGGATGTCCACCCTTCACGGAGCGCCAACGCGGCAGTCGATCGGCTGGATCGTGGTTGCGATCGGCTTCCTGGCGTTGAGCCTGTCGTTCTCGGCGCGCTCGGCGCTGGGCCTGGTGATGCCGGTGTGGGAGAACGCATTCGGCTGGCCACGCTCGTTCGTTTCCCTCGGTGGTGCCATCACGCTCACGGTCATGGCCGGTGTCGCCCCCCTGGCCGGCAGTTTCATCGACCGGCACGGCCCGCGCCCATTGTTGGCCGCGGGCATGGCGCTGACGGCGGTCGGTCTTCTGGTGGTCGCCGGCATGGACTCGCGGTGGATGTTCCTCGCCGGCTTCGCCGCCATCGCGGCACTGGGCTTCGGCATGGTCGCGACGCACACGGTGGCAACGGCGGTGGCGCAGCTCTTCGACCACGGCCGCGGCCTTGCGATCGGTATTGCCACCGCAGGTTCGACAGCCGGTCAGCTGCTCGTGGTGCCGCTGCTGGCACTGATCATGGAGCAGGGCTACTGGCGCGGCAGCTTTGTCGCCATGGCCATCGGCTGCGGCGCCATCGCTGTCGTGGCCCTGGTCGTGCTGCGACGGCACGGCGCCGACGCCGTCACCGCCGCTCGGCCGGCGGCGCCACCGCTGCGCCAACGGTTGGGCTTCCTGCTGCGTCATCGTGTGTTTCAGGCGCTGTTCTGGAGCTTCACGATCTGCGGCTTCACGACCACCGGCGTGATCGAGACCCATCTGCTGCCGTACGCCGCGGCGTGTGGTTTTCCGCCGCTGCCCAGCGCCGCCGCTTACGGCGTGCTGTCGGCGGTCAACCTGCTGGGCATGATCGGCGCCGGCTACCTGTGCGATCGGGTCAACCGACCGGCACTGCTGGCCGCGATCTATATCGGACGCGCGCTGAGCTTCGTGCTGCTGCTGTTCGTCACCCAGGATATCGAGCTGCTGTTCGTGTTCGCGGTCGCCTTCGGCGTCGTGGACTATGCGACCATCCCGGCGACGGCGGGCCTCGCCGCCAGCCACCTGGGACTGCACCGCATGGGTCTGGCCATGGGGCTGATCGCGGCTGGCCACGCGCTGGGCGGCGCCGCGGGCGCTTTCCTGGCCGGCTGGCTGTATGACCTGTTCGCGCAATATGCCTGGGTCTGGATCGCGTCGATCGCACTGGCGGCCATCGCGGCGGCATTGGCGCTGGTCATTCCCGAACGGCGCGAGGCTGATGCCGTGCTGGCCGCTCAGCCGGCGTGACCGTATTTCGGACCCCGCGCGTCCACGCGCGCATCGGCGCTGACCGACTTCGCTCTACGGTTCGCTTCGAGCGAATGCGGGCGTGGACGCACGCGGTCCGAAAAAACTACCGCTGCGCCAGCTTGGCCTCCAGCTCGGCGATGCGGGCACGCAGTTCCTCGTTCTCCTCGCGCGCCTTGGCGGCCATGGCCTTGACCACCTCGAACTCCTCACGGTTGGGCAGGTTCATGCCGTCCAGCAGCTTGGCCAGCTGATCGCGCACGCGCGTCTCGATCTCACCTCGCAGCCCGCTGAAGGCGCTGGCAGCACCAGTGGCCACCTTGGCGAGGTCGTCGAGGATCGGATTTCGAGTTTGCATGGCCGGCGCTCCGGGCTCGTCAATAGACGCTATATGGGCCCCCGACAGCGTCCCGTCCATGGGGATCGCGCAACCCCGAAGCGTCCTAGGCGGCGTCCAGCGTCGTGCGGTAGCGCTTGAGCGCGACAAAGGCGACCAGCACGAGGAACACGCCCAGCGGCCAGACATCCTGCGCGATCTCGTTCCAGCCCGTGCCCTTGAGCATGATGCCGCGCACCACGCGCAGGAAATAGGTGAGCGGTATGATCTCGCCCAGGACCTGGGCCCAACCCGGCATGCCGCGGAACGGGAACATGAAGCCCGACAGCATCAATGACGGCAGGAAGAAGAACACCGACATCTGCATGGCCTGCATCTGGGTGCGCGCGACGGTGGAGAAGGTGTAGCCCAGCATGGTGAGCGCGGCGATGAACAACAGGATCACCGCCAGCAGCAGCGACAGCGAGCCGATCATCGGCACGCCGAAGACGAGCCACGCCATCGACAGCACGATCACGACCTGCACGAAGCCGACACCGATATAGGGCGCGATCTTGCCCAGCATCACCTCGGCTGGCTTCACCGGCATGGCCAACAGGTTCTCCATGGTGCCGCGCTCCAACTCGCGGGTGAGCGCGACCGCGGTCATCATCACCAAGGTCAGGGTCAGGATCACGCCCAGCAGGCCGGGCACGATATTGTACTGGGTGATGCCTTCGGGATTGTAGCGGCGATGCACCACCGTCTCGAAGGAGGCCGGGCCGGCGTTGAGAACCGCCAGCGGCCCGATCAGGTCGCGCGCCAGCGCGCTTTCGCCGATCTGCACGGCGGCCGACACCGCGTTGGAGGCGGCCGCGGGATCCGTGGCATCGGCCTCGATCAGAAGCTGCGGCCGCTGGCCGCGCAGCAACGTGCGGCCGAAGCCGTCGGGGATCGTCACCGCGAACGACACCGCGCCGGTGGCGATCAGCCGCTCGGCCTCGGCACGGCTGTCCACCACGTGCGTGATGCGGAAATAGCCCGAGTTCTGCAGCGCCGTCGTCAAGGTGCGCGCGAAGCGGCTCTGGTCGGCCACCGCCAATGCCGTCGGCAGGTTCTTGGGATCGGTGTTGATGGCGAAGCCGAACAGGAAGAGCTGCATCAGCGGCACGCCCAGCATCATGGCGAAGGTCAGCCGATCCCGCTTCATCTGGATCAGCTCCTTCACCAGCACGGCGCCGATACGCGCCAGCGAGATGCCGGTCATCGTCACCTCCCTGGCCCCTCTCCGCCCGCACGGCGGGGGAGAGGGGTTGGAAGTGAAGGCCTTCGACTCCTCACGGCCGGTCCCTCCCGCCCATGAGCTGGATGAAGACGTCTTCCAGGCTGGTCTCGCCGCGGCTCCAGGCGTGCGACGGGTCGCTGCGGTAGGGGGCGATGGCGGCTTCCAGCGTATCGATGTTGGAACCGACGACGTGCAGGGTGGCACCGAACGGCGCCACCTGCTCGATACCGGAAAGCCCATCGAGCTTAGCCTGCAGCGCGTGCAGGTCGCCGCCCCGCACGACATAGGTCACCAGGCCCGAGTTCGCCACCACCTCATCGACGGAGCCGCGCGCGATCACCTTGCCGCTGGAGATGTAGATGATGCGGTGGCAGCGCTCGGCCTCGTCCATGTAGTGGGTCGAGACCAGCACCGTCACGCCCTTGCCCGCCAGCGTATGGACCTGATCCCAGAATTCGCGCCGCGCCTTGGGATCGACGCCGGCGGTGGGCTCGTCCAGCAGCAGCAGCTTGGGGTGATGCATGACGCACGCCGCCAGTGCCAACCGCTGCTTCCAGCCACCCGACAGGGTGCCGGCCAGCTGATCCTTGCGGTGAGTCAGGCCCAGCTCGTCAAGTGTACGGCGCACATACTCCTGGCGCGGGCGCAACTCGTAGAGGCGCGCCACGAAGTCGAGGTTCTCGGCGATCGTCAGGTCTTCGTAGAACGAGAAGCGCTGGGTCATGTAGCCCACCGCCTGTTTGATCTTCCACGACTGCTGGCGCACGTCGTAACCCAGGCACGTACCGCTGCCGGCATCCGGCGTGAGCAGGCCGCACAACATGCGGATGGTCGTGGTCTTGCCCGAGCCGTTGGGACCGAGGAAGCCCACGATCTCGCCGTCCTCCACCGTCAGCGACACATTGTCGACGACGGTACGGGCACCGAAGCGCTTGGTCAGGCCCTCGACGGCGATGATGCTCATGACGGCCTCACGGCCCCCGCCCCGCCGGCAGGCGCACGTCGACGATCTGCCCTGGCGCCAGCCGCGCCGCCTCGCCATCGAGCGCCGCCTCGATCAGCACCACCAGCTTCTGCCGGGTCTCGACCGAGTAGATCACGGGCGGCGTGTATTCGGGCGTGTTGGCAATATACGTCACACGCGCATTCAGGCCCGCCGCGCAGCTGTCGCAACGGAACGGCAGGCGGCCGCCGATCTGCACCTGCGCCAGCATCGGTTCGGGCACGTAGAGACGGATCTTGCGCGCCCCGTCGGGCAGGAACGAGATCACCGGCGCCGTTGGCCCCGCCGTCTCGCCCATGTGGCGCACGACATCGTCGACGACACCGTCGGACGGTGCTTTGAGCGTGCGTTCGGTCAGGCGCCATTCGGTCTGGCTGAGCGCGGCGCGCGCCGCCTCGACCGAGCGCCGCGCCGCTTCGATCTCCTGCGGCCGCGCACCCAGGCGCGATACCACGATCTCGGCCTCGATCTGCTCGACCCGCGCCTTGGCCTGGTTGCGCCGCGACCGCGCCTGGTCGGCCACGGCCTCCGACACGACCTTGCGATCGACCAGCTCCATCTGGCGGCGATAGTTGGCTTCGGCCTCGGCCAGATCGGCACGCGCCGCGACCAGCGTCGCCTCGGTGACGGCGATCTCCTCCTTGCGTTTGCCGAACAACAGGTTCTCGAGCTTGGCCTCGGCTTCCCGCAATTTGCCGGCCGCTTCGGCACGTGCATTGACGACGTCGTCCGTCACCAGCTCGGCAAGCACCTCGCCGGCCACCACCCGCTGGCCGCGGCGCACGGCCACGCGCGCGATACGGCCGCTCTCGACCGGCGCAACGAAGACGTAGTCACCCTCGATATAGCCGGTGACGGTGGGTGCATTGCCATCGCCGCAGCCCGAGAACAGCGCCGCGACAAAAGCCCAACCGCAAAGGAAGGACATCATTTGGCATTCTCCGCGCGGGCGGCCAGCAGCATGGCGCGCACCGAGTGCTGAATGACTTTGGTCAACGCCTGTACCTGCGACGGACCGACGTCGTGCCATGCCATCTGGCGCAGCACCGCGGCGCGCGCGACGCGAAAGACCAGGAACTGGCCCAGGATCGTGAAGGTGCGCAGTCCGACCACGTCACGCTGGGGATCGTCGTGCGTGGCGATGGCGACCAACCGGCGGATCAGCGGCAGCATGACGCCCATCATGCGGTCGTAGATCACCGTGAAAGCCTCGCTCGGCTCCTGCTGCTCGCGCACGATGAAGCGGGCGATGGCTTCGGTCTCGGGCTGTGCCAGCACCATGGCCGCCCGCGCGATCGCGGCCTCCACCAGTCTGATGGCGCCGTCAGGGTCCACGCCGCCGCTGGCCAGTGCCGCCTCGATCTGCGTGCGCACCGGCGCGATGCGACTGCCCATGAAGTCAGCGATGTGCTCGGCCACGGCAAGGTAAAGGCCATGCTTGCCGCCGAAGTGGTAAAGGATCGCCGAGATGTTGGCTTGGGCCCGCTGAGAGATCGCGCGGGTCGAGGTGGCCTCGAAACCTTGCCGACCGAAGCTGTCGAGCGCCACCTGCACCAGCCGCTGTCGCGTCGCATCACCGTCGGCCGCACCACGGGCGGCCTCCTGCCGCGGCGTCCCAGCCCGCGCCGATGCGCGCCGTCGCACGGTTTTTGCCGTTGTCACGATCCCGCTTCCCATCGTCGATTGTTGCACATACATATCAATCATTCGATTGATTTACAAGCATGGACATGCGATACCGCGAGGGTGACGCCCCTCACCCGACCAGGTTCCGCCCCCATCGGACCCTCAGGCGTTCGTCCCACCGACGCCGAACCGCCACTAACCCCTTGCCGGCACACGGGTTTGGTGACAGCCGGCGAGCGGCTGGGTAAACCCCTTGCGCATGAGTCCCCTGGTCATCCCCTATCCCAACATCGACCCGGTCCTGGTCGCCGTCGGGCCTTTTGCCATCCGCTGGTATGCGCTGGCCTACGTCGCCGGCCTCGTCTTCGCCTGGTGGCTGGCACGGCGCGTCGTGGCACAGCCGCCGGTCGTGATGAAACCGCAGCAGGTCGACGACTTCCTGTTCTATGCGGCGCTGGGCGTCATCCTCGGCGGCCGGCTGGGGTACGTTCTGTTCTACAAGCCGGGCTTCTACTTCGCGAACCTCGACCAGTTGTTCGCGATCTGGAAGGGCGGCATGTCGTTCCACGGCGGCCTGCTCGGCGTCTCGGCTGCCGTGCTGTGGTACGCGCGGCGGCACAAGGTCGAGTTCTTCTCCTTCGCCGATGTCATGAGCCTGGCCTCGCCCATCGGACTGATGCTGGGCCGGCTGGCCAACTTCATCAATGGCGAGTTGTGGGGCCGCGCCAGCGATGTGGCGTGGGCCATGGTGTTCCCGCACGACGAGAAGCAGGTGCCGCGCCATCCCAGCCAGCTCTACCAGGCCTTCCTCGAAGGCCTGCTGCTGTTCGCTGTGCTGGTGGTTCTGTGGAAGGTGTTCGGCATGCGACGCCGGCCTGGTTTCCTGTGCGGCGCCTTCTGGGCCGGCTATGGGCTGGCGCGAATCACGGGCGAGCTCTGGCGCGAGCCCGATGCGCATCTGGGCTACCTCTTCGGCGGCTGGCTCACGATGGGCATGCTGCTGTCGCTGCCGCTGATCGCCTTCGGCGTCTGGATGATGGCGCGCGCGCTGCGCCGGCCGCCGGTCGCCGTCACGGCATGAGCACCGCGCTCGCCGACCGACTGCGCCGGCGCATCGCGCTCACCGGACCCATCACCATTGCCGATTTCATGGTCGAGGCGCTGGCGCACCCGACCCTCGGCTACTATCGGCGGGCGCGCGCGGTCGGTGCCGACGGCGATTTCGTGACGGCGCCGGAAATCAGTCAGATGTTCGGCGAACTGATCGGCGCCTGGCTGGCCGAGCGCTGGATGGCGATCGGCCAGCCGGGCCGGGTGCGACTGGTCGAGCTCGGGCCCGGTCGCGGTACCCTGCTGGCCGACGCGCTGCGCGCCACGCGCGGCGTGCCCGGCTTCCACGCCGCCCTGCAGCTGCATCTGGTCGAGATCGACGACACGCTGCGCGTGCTGCAGCAGGCGGCGCTGGCGAACGCCGCAACGACCGTGCAATGGCATGCCCGGTTCGAGGACGTACCCGACGATGCGCCACTGCTGCTGGTCGCCAACGAGTTCCTCGATGCGCTGCCAGTCCGCCAGTTGGTGCGTGCCGCATCCGGCTGGCGTGAACGCATGATCGGCCTGGCGGAGGACGAGACATTCGCCTTTGCCGTGGCGCCCGGGCCATCACCGCTGTCGCGACTGCTCGACGCGACGGCGGAGGCGCACGCACCCGACGGCGCCGTCATCGAAGTGTCACCTGCATCGCTGTCGTTGACGCAGGCGGTGGCGCAGCGCCTCGTGCGACACCGTGGCGCGGCGCTGATCGTCGACTACGGATACGATCGCGGCAGCCATGGCGACACGCTGCAGGCCCTCTATCGCCACACCAAGATCGGCATCTTCGACCGTATCGGCGACAGTGATTTGACGACGCATGTCGACTTCGCGGCCCTGGCCAGGACGGCTTTGCAAGCCGGCGCGGCCGTCGACGGCCCGGTCGGCCAGGGCGACTTCCTGAGCGCCCTTGGTATCGCACAGCGCGCACAAGCGTTGCTGGCGCGCGCCACGCCGCAACAGGCGACGGCAATCGATGACGGTATGGCCCGCTTGATCGCGCCCGATCGAATGGGCACTTTGTTTCGCGTGCTTGCCGTACGCGATCCGGTGACGCCGACGGCGCCCGGGTTCGCGGCGGCCGGCATGGCCTGCGACCCAAGCCCCGGACCACAGCCGTGATCACGCTGCCTGCCCTCGCCCGCATCCCGCACGTCCAGCACGCCTTCTTCACGCGCGAAGGCGGCGTCAGCAGCGGCCTGTTCGCGTCACTGAACTGCGGCTACGGCTCCGCCGACGCGCCCGAGAACGTCGCCGAGAATCGCGCCCGGGCCGCCGGCCGTTTCGGACTGCCGGCCGATCGCCTGCTGACCGTGCACCAGATCCACTCGACAGAGGTCCTGACCGTGGATGGGACGAACCTCTGGCGCTCGCCGGGCGCACCCAAGGCCGACGGCCTGGTCACTGACAAGCCGGGCATCGCGCTGGGTGTGCTCTCGGCCGATTGCGCGCCCGTCCTGTTTGCCGATGTGCAGAACCGTGTCATCGGCGCCGCTCATGCCGGCTGGCGCGGTGCACTGGCGGGGATCGTCGATGCCACCGTCACCGCCATGGAGAAACTGGGCGCGCGGCGGGACCGCATCCACGCCGCGGTCGGACCCTGCATCGCGCGCCAGTCCTACGAGGTCGGCCCCGAGTTCCCGGCACCGTTCACGGCGCAGGATCCCGCAAACGCCGGGTTCTTCACGCCCGCCGCGCGCGCCGGTCATTTCATGTTCGACCTGCCGGGCTATCTGCTGCGGCGGTTGCACCTTCTGGGAGTCGCCGCGGCCGAGGCCAGCGGCCACGATACGCTGTCGGATCAGCGACAGTTCTTCAGTTTCCGCCACAACACGCTCAATGGGGTGCGCGACTATGGCCGTGGCCTGTCCGCCATCGCCCTGGTGGCGTGATTGCATGCCTTATCTGGTGATCTTCTGCTTCCTCTGCCTGCTGGGCCTGGTGGCCACCTGTGCGCTGGCCTGAGCTGATGCGCGTCGCGGTGATCGGTGTTCTGCTGGTGGCGCTGTCGGCATGTGCCGACACGCCACGCCCCTTCAAGCCCGACGCCAAGGCCACCTCGCGCTTGCTTGCGCCGCCGGGTGCGCACGCCAGCCCGGAAGAGCCCGAGTTCGCCATCGCCATGCCTGTCGGCCCGCGGCCAGAGGTGGCGGAGAAAATCGTCGCCGCACTGGCCCTGGCGCTGCGCGACCACGGCATCGTCGCGACGCCGGTGTCGGCGGGCGGCCTGAAACGCATCTCCGCCACAGTCGCCACGCGCGATGCCGGTGAGGATATCCAGATCGACATCAGCTGGACCGTGCAGGACGCGCGCGGTGAGCGGATTGGCGGCAACGATCAAAAGGTGCTGGGCAAGCCGCGGGACTGGTTCGAGGCGGACGATCGCCTGATTTCGCGTATCGCCACCCAGGCCGCATTCCGGATCGGCCGCCAGCTCGGCCGCGGCGATCTCGCCAACGTGCCGATCGCGGCGCTGCCCGATGCCCTGGGACCAGCAACGCTGCCACCGCTGCCCGCCCGCAGTACCGATCCGCCCGGCGCGGGTGAGCCACCGGAATCGACGACGCCGCCAGGTTCACCCAACGCACCCGCGTCACCGCCCGCCGTGACGCCGCCGCCTGCGGCGCCGGCACCTGTGTTGGCGGCAGCCAGCAACGCCCCGCGCGTGCGCGTGCTGGCCGTCACCGGCGGCCCGGAGGCCAGCAAGGCGATGACATCCGCCATGCGCCGCGTCCTGGGTGAAAGCCAGATGGTGCTGGTCGACCGCGCCGAGCCCGATGCGTTCCAGATCCAGGGCAGCATCGAGCTGTCGCCGCCGGTCGAGGGCCGGCAGCGTGTCGTCGTTCGCTGGGTGGTACGGCGCGGCGATGGCACGCAGATCGGCGATCTGGAACAGGCCAACACGGTGCGTGCCGGCAGTCTCGACGGCAACTGGGAGAGACTGGCGCCGATCGTGGCACTGGCTGCGGCGGACGGCGTCGTCGACCTGATCACGCGCGCCAAAGGCAGCCGATAGCGCACGAGCGGCACGCCGAACGTTTCCTGTCACTGCAAAGAGACGTAGGTCCCATAGCTCCCGACGGTGATCATTCGGTGGTTTGACGTACCTGCGTACTGACCAGCCCCTGCCTGTTCCATTACATCTGTTGACGGTCCCGCGCGTGACAGCCTGGGCCAGCGGTTTCCATTGGCGCGGAGGCATTGACCATGGTGGCGGGCATGATGGTGCGCAATCCAGCGAAGGCCGTGGTCAAACGCGCGCTGAGTTATTCAACGCTGGTGCTGCATCGCATGATCGGCGTCGTGCCGGCCTGGCCATTCGTTCTGCGCAATCTGCGTGCGCAGGGTTTCGAGCCGCGCACCGTGTTCGATATCGGCGTCGCGCATGGCACGCCCGAGCTCTATTCGGCGTTTCCCGACGCCCGCTACTACCTGGTCGATCCGACGCGCGAGTCTCTGCCGTACATGGAAGGCATCGCGCGACAGCTCAACGCCGAGATCCTCAATGTCGCGCTCGGCGACGAGGAAGGCGAGCTCGAGATCGGTGTGCGACCCAACGACATCGGCGGCTCGACGTTCTACGAGGAAATCGGCCCGCTGGGCCCGACACGCCGCTACGTCGTGCCCGTGCGGCGCTTCGATCAGGCCATTGATGACTTCGAGCGACCGGCGTTGTGCAAGATCGACGTGCAAGGCGCCGAGATGAATGTCCTGCGCGGCATGGGCGAGCGCATCCAGGATGTCGACGCGATCCTGATCGAGGCCAGCGTCATTGCCACCATCAAGGACGGGCCGGAAATCGCCGAGGTGGTCGCCTTCCTGCGGCAGCAGGGGTTTGTCGTCTATGACGTCCTGGGCGGTGGTCGCCGGCCGCTGGATCGCGCCCTGGCGCAGCTCGACCTGCTATTCGTGAAGAACGACTCACCGTTGCGCGCCGACCATCGCTGGAGCGCCACGCTCTGATGCCGGGATCAGGCGCTGCGCGCCGGCCGGCGGCTTGACGTTGCCCTCGCGGCGCCCGCAACGCCGCGCAAGGGTTTCTTCGGCGAGGACGCCACATAGGCCAGCGATCGCAACAACCATCGCTGGAGCGCCGTGCGATCGGACAGCACGCTCGGCGGCAGGACGACATATTCACGCATGCGTCGCCCGGGCATCGGTTCGAAGGGTTGCGCACCCAGCGCCGACAAGCGACGGCGATCGGCCTCCGACAGCTTGATGATGAAGTTCTCCTGGTGCAGGCCGGCGAACAGCTTGCCGCCGGTAAACGCCGCCGGATAGCCGAACATCTGGCGGTGCTCGATGCGAGGATCGCAATCCGTCACGCTCTCGAACAACGAGACCAGGTGCGGCGGGGCTTTGCGCCAGGTCACCTCGCACCGCGTCAGCCGTAGGCAAACCGCGGCTGCCAGTCGCCCGATCCGCCCGGCAGCAGGTCGAAGAAATGCCACGCCGCACAGAACGCATCCCCGGGCTGCATGCCCGTGTCGGACACGCGCACGATGCGTGCATCATCGCGCCGGAACACCGAGACTCCCGGCGTCCAGCCACCGTCTGGCGTGCCGTAACCCATGTCGTGGGCGAAATCGGTGTTTCGGTGGCTTACCATCGGGAACCGCCATCCCCGGCTGTCGGCGAAGCGCTTCTGCACGGAAGGCGTGTCCGGACTCGAGACGACGAATGCCGCGCGGCTGGCGAGATGGTCGTAGGCGCCGTTGAAGCCATCGGCCCACAGCGTGCAGTACGCGCACGTCGTGCCCATGTTGTGGATCACGAACAGGTCGCGCTTGCCGGCGAACAGCGCGGAGAGCGGAACGTCGCCATCCAGTGTCGAGAAACGATAGTCGGCGACTTCCTGCGGCTCGATCGTATCCTGAATCTCGCGCATCTCGGCGCGCAGCGCCGCGATGCGCTGACGATGATCGGCGAGACGCCGTGTGGCCTCCTGGTATTTCATGGCATCACCTCCCTCCGCGTTCTGTCGTGTTACGCCGCGTGACACGCCGCCGCCCTGAAACCGGGCGGGCCGGGCCGCCACGCTGGTCCCCGATTTCCTCCAGCGCAGCGGCCAACGTATCGAACTGCGCCTGCCAGTACTTGCTGTAGTGGTTGATCCACACCGCCGCCGCGTAGATCGGTCCGACGACGAGATTGCAGCGGCTGATGCGTCCGGTCCGCTCCTGCTGCACCAAACCGGCGCGCACCAGCACCTGGATATGCCGCGATACGGCCTGCAGCGAGATCGCAAACGGCGCTGCGAGCTCGGAGACCAGCAGCGGCTCTTCGCCCAACCGGCCCAGAATCGCGCGGCGCACAGGATCGGACAGCGCAAAGAACACCCGGTCGAGGAAATCCGAACCCGGATCCACCGCGTCATCAACCACCTGCAGTGTGGCCGCCATTTTCGACATGCGCCGTTATTATCAAACAATGTGTTGATAATCAACATATCTGTTGATTATGTCGCCGGCGATGCCTCGAAAAGGTCATCACAGAATCGACGGCGGCGGCGTTACAGCGTTGGTTGCGTGGAAGATTTTGTCGGATGACCTGCACCGTAATGCACCAGCCAGCCGATCTACACCCGGGTCCCGCCCCGGGTGTAACGCTCCACTTCCTGGACGATGCTGGCGTGCTCTTCAACGCCGGCACACACCAGCTTTACAGCCTCAACACGACCGCGACCTATATCTGGTGCTGTCTGGAGGAAGGCTTCGCGCCTGCTCAGATCGCGCACGAGCTCGAGCGAACTTTCAACTTCGAATCTGACGCCGCCAGGGCTCACCTCAGCGCGATTCTTCGCCAGTGGCGGGAGCTTGGCCTGCTGCAGCAACCCGCCGCCAACGATCTGTGGGACACGCCGAACACTGAAACCATCCATCTGCAGTTGCTCGACACCGCCTTCAGGCTGCTGGTCACGCCGGCGGATCTCGTGCGCGACCTCATGCCCCTGCTCGAGCCACTGGTGACGACGGCGACAGCCGATGCGCTCGTCCTGCACATCACGCCCGACGGGGAAGGGTTTTCCCTGCACGGACCAGAGGGTGTGACCGAACGGTGCCAGCGGAATGAAATAGCCCCTCTGGTAAAGATCGGTCTGGTTCGGCTTGCGCTTCAGCACAGCCAGGACTCGTTTGCCATCCATGCGGCCGGCGTTGCTCATGATGGCCAGTGCCTGCTGCTTCCCGGCATTTCCGGCAGCGGCAAGAGCACGCTGGCAGCCGCCCTGGTCATGGCTGGCTTCGGCCTATTCGGCGACGACACCATCGTGCTGGCACAGGACATGTTAGTCGCACGTCCGATGCCATTTGCGATCTGCCTTAAGCAGGGCGCATGGCAGCTGCTGCGTACCCAGTTGCCCGCACTCGCCCGGCTGCCCATCCACCATCGCCCCGACGGCAAGCGCGTGCGTTACCTGCTGCCCGCCGCCGCCGAGACACGGATCGCGCCGAACGCACAAGCCCCCGTCGGCTGGATCGTCTTTCCGTGTCGCAGCCACCAGCCGCATGCCGAGCTGATCCCGTTGGCACGCACGGAAGCATTGACCCGTCTGTTGCGAGAGTGCAGCCCACTCGACGGTCTCGATGCGGCGAAGGTGGCACGGCTGGTCCAGTGGATCAGCGCGATCCCGTGTTTCGAGCTGCGCTACGGCTCCCTCGACTCGGCGGTGGAGCGGTTGCGCCGCATCGACTCATGATTCGATCACGGTATGCGTTGGACATCGTCTGCCACGGCCTCAGGCCGGACGGGCCAACGCTGACCGACGTCACCAACCAGGCATGGCGCGAGGCGATCGCGATCGCGAACGAACACCTCGTTGCACCGGCGCTCTATGCTGCCCTCGCCGGCGCCGGCAGGTTGGACGAACTCCCCAGCGATGTGCGCGACTATCTCGGGCTCCTGCATCATGGCAATACCGCCCGCAACGACAGCATGCGCCAGCAGGCGCTGGAGCTGCTGGGCGCGCTGGCCGATGCCGGCATCGACGCCCTGCTGCTGAAAGGCGGCGCAACGCTGTTCCTCGACGGCGAGGCGGAACAAAGCGGCCGCATGTTTCGCGATCTCGACGTGCTGGTGCCCTGGCATGCCGCCGATCAGGTTTTCGCCGTGCTGGAGACACTCGGCTATGGCGCGATCGCACGCTATCCCGCCGGGCATCACGCGTACGGCGATTTCGCCCGGCCGGGCGATCCGGCGGCCGTGGATCTGCACTTCGAGTTGATCGACACGCCACACGTCCTGCCGGCGCGCGACGTCTGGCGCCGCGCCACGGCCATCACCGCTCAAGGCACGCGCTTCTTCGTCCCCTCACCGACCGACCGCGTCCTGCACAACGTGCTGCATGCGCAGGTCCACTTCCTCGGGAACTACTATCGCGGCATCTTCGAGCTGCGCCAGCTCAACGAGTTTGCCATGTTCGCCCGTCGCGAGAGCGCGCCGGCCATCGACTGGATCACCATGGCCGATACCTTGTCGCGGCAGCGGTTGCGCGCGCCGCTGTACGCTTATGCACTGCTGGCCCATCGCCTGTTGGGCGCGCCCTGGACGTTACCGGAACCAGCCCCCGCAGCGGCGCAACGTCATGTCCGGTACTGTCTGCTGCAACATTGCGTGCCCGCGCTCGGGCACCTGCGGACTCCGGTGGCCAACATCCGGTCCGCCTTCGCACCGCATCGCATGGATGAGCTCTACGGGCATGGCGATCCGCTGATGCGTCAGCGCCTGCATCATGCCGCGCGCTTCATGCGTAAAGGCGGCGCCGGCGACTGGATTGCCCGACTGCTCAGGAGCGAAGCCCATCCGCGCGGCTGGCGCCGGTAGCGACGTCAGCGCTCGTGCGAAAGAAAGCGGGGCCGGCGATCAACCGGCCCCGCTTTCCGGAAAACAACGCGATGTCTAGCGATTGACGTCGTCGCGCTTGCCGCCCGCGTTGGGCGAGTTGTTGTTACCTGAGTTGCCCGGCACGCCGTCGCCGCCGCCGTTTCCGAAGCCGTTGTTGCCTTGCTGTGGAACTGATCCACCGCTCCCGCCTGAGGCGGCTACGGCATAGTTCCGATCAGCCGCTGACAGCAACAAGGCAACAGCAGGTGGAGTTGCCACGGCGAACTTGCCGCAGGACGCCAGAAAGCGGCGCCTGGCCTCGACCAGCGCGTCCGGGGATTCCGGTTTGGGGCGCATGTTTAACTCCTTCTGCACCATGGCCGCCTTGCGACCACACCTCAATTATTGGGATCGCCCCCGTCCGGTGTAAGTGTCCAAAGAGTGACACCGCCTATTGGCGTATCTCCTGCAAATGCCACAACGCTTAGGCTGCGCTATCCGCGCCGCTTGATGACGACAGTGCCCGCCGCAAAATCATGCAGCGCCCGTCGCCTGGGTTCCCAGAACATCGTGACGTAGCCCAGCAGGAGCAGCGTCACCGACACCACCTTGGCAAAGTGGCGCCCCGAGGCGATCAGAAAATTGACTCGCGTCCCCGTATCGCCGTCCTCGACGCGCAATCCCACCACCAGCTTGCCCAGAGTCGCGCGCGCATGGGAGGCGGTGAGACCCGCGTCGTAAAGCCAAGCCACCGTCATCAGCAGCGCGCTGGAGAACCGATCGCCGCTCAACAGTTCCTGTCCGACGATCATGTTGATCAGCTTGACCACCAGCAGGACGACTCCGACCAGGACAAAAGTCGCGACCAGGTCGATCACGGCAGCCGCAAAGCGCAGCCAAAAACCGCCATAGGCCCCGCGATCGGTTTTCGCTGCGGCGGGTGGCGGCATCTGCGGTTGCATCTGGACCACCATCACCCTGTCGCGCTCCTGTAATCCTGCGTCGCAACGCTATTATATAGACTGGCGGCCGGCCGAATTGACGACCTCACCATCATACCGTTCAATCGCCCGATATGGAGCAGCCGCGCACACCCACATCCACCGTGATGCGCACAGCGGCCATCCTGTCGCTGGATGTGGTCGGTTACTCGGCCATGGCGCGCCACAACGACCGCGAGACCGTACGGGCGTGGAAGGCGCGAGAAGCCTATCTGTCGCCGGTGGTCGCACGTCACCGCGGTGTGATCTTCAACACAACCGGCGATGGCTTCCTGGCCGCGTTCGGCTCGGCCGTCGAGGCCACGGCCTGCGCCCTTGAAATCCAGTACCACGCCCGCGGCTACGACTTGCAGGCCACGGACAACTACCGCATGCCGTTGCGCATCGGTGTGCACGCCGGCGCAGTGGTTTCGCTGGGCACCGACATGCGGGGCGACGTGGTGAACACCGCCACGCGCGTGCAAAGCGTCGGCATACCGGGCGAAGTGTGCGTCTCCGACGTCGTGGCGCAGCAACTGCGTCAGGCGCAAGGCTTCTCGCTGACCCTGCACGGCGAGTTCGACCTCAAGAATATCGGCCGTGCCCCGGTCTATCACGTGATCAGCCCCTACATGCCGGCCGGCGGTATCAGTCTGCGACTGCCGCCGGGACGGCTGGCCCGGCATCTGGCGCTGGCAGCACTGACGGCCTTCGGCATCACGCTGGAAATCTTCGTCTGGGCCGCGCCGGTCGACTCGGCATCGGAGCCGGGGACGTCGGCCCAAGGTGAGGAGGAATTTCCCCAACCGCGCTGGAAGCGCTGGCTCTCGCCCGGCGGTGATGCGGCGCCGGCGCCCTCGCCGCCATCGGGGATCACCCCGGCGCCCGGCGACCCGGCCAAGCCCGGACCGATGGCAACACGGTCACCGCCATCACCGGCCGCGACACGGTCGTTCGATGGCGACTGGAAGGGCGTTCTGCGCTGCGACCAACCGAACCGGTCTGAAAACGCCGAGAGCCTGACGGTGCGCCAGGGCGAGATCTGGTTTCAGAGCCAGACACCAGGCTCTCCACGCCGCTTCCTGCTGGTGGGCACCCTTGCGGCAGATGGACGCGCCACCCTGCGAGGGGACGGCGTCGATGCCAGCAACAAGCCCTACGAGGCCACCTTCGATATTCGTGTCGCCGAGGGCCGCCTCACGGGCCGTGGCCGCACCAGCAGCGGCCTGTCCTGCTCTATCGACATGACCCGTCGCTGAAAGTGGTCAACCGACCCGGTTGCGAGTCATGACAAAGGCCGGTATGTTCCGCCGCGCCGCCTCCGGCCGGAGGCAAAAAACCGTGGAATTCTAAGCCCTTACGCGAATTCGACGCGTGCGCGTCGGGGGAAGCCGAGATGAAGATTCTGACCGGCAACAGCAATCGGCCCCTGGCCGAGGCGATTTCGGCCGCGCTGGGACTGCCGCTGGTGCGCGCCAACATCCGGCGCTTCTCCGACATGGAGGTGTTCGTCGAGATCCTGGAGAACGTGCGTGGCGAGGACATGTTCGTCATCCAGTCGACGTCGTTCCCGACCAACGACAATCTGATGGAGCTGCTGATCATCATCGATGCGCTGCGCCGCAGCTCGGCCCGGCGTATCACGGCGGTGATCCCCTATTACGGCTATGCCCGTCAGGACCGCAAATCCGGCCCGCGCACCCCGATCTCGGCCAAGCTGGTGGCCAACCTGATCACCACGGCCGGCGCCAACCGGGTGCTGACCATGGATCTGCATGCCGGCCAGATCCAGGGCTTCTTCGACATCCCGCTCGACAACCTCTTTGCCGGCCCGACCTTCACCGACGACGTGCGCAAGCGCTACAACGGCGAGGGCCTGGTGATGGTATCGCCCGACGTCGGCGGCGTCGTGCGCACACGGGCCCTGGCCAAGAGGCTTGACGCCGACCTCGCGATCATCGACAAGCGCCGCGAACGGGCGGGCGTCTCCGAGGTGATGAACATCATCGGCGACGTACGTGACCGCACCTGCATGCTGGTTGACGACATCGTCGATTCGGCAGGCACGCTGTGCAATGCCGCGGTGGCGCTGAAAAATGCCGGCGCCAAGGCGGTATCGGCCTACGTGACGCATGGTGTGTTGTCGGGCGGCGCCGTGGCGCGCGTTGCTGCGTCGCCGATCACCGAGCTGGTCACCACGGACAGCATTCCGGCGACCGAGGCGGTACGGGTGTCGCAGAACATCCGCCAGATCAGCATCGCGCCGTTGCTGGCCGAAGCGATCCGGCGCATCAGCGAAGAGACCTCGGTCTCGAGCCTGTTCGACTAGGGTTTGTGCGGCGTAGAACAGAGTGCGTAGCGTGGCCGCCGGCATGCGCCGGCGGCCTTAATTCCAGCGTATGCGCGGGCGCGGCACCCCTGGAGGCCGGTTCGCGACGGTGGATCGGGACGGTCCCGATCCGATGGTTGGCGCTACGGCGCCGTGAAGGAGAGACGGACGATGTCCGAGTTGACTACGATTGCCGCGAAGAAGCGGGACCGGGCCGGCAAAGGGGGCGCCCGGGCCGCACGTCGCGCCGGCCTGATTCCGGCCGTCATTTACGGTGACAAGCAGCCCCCGCTGCCGATCTCGGTCGAGCCCAAGCAGCTGCTGCGCATCATGACCGGCGAGGGCTTCCTGACCCATCGCATGGCCATCGATGTGGAGGGCACCAAGCTCGAGGTGCTGCCGCGCGATGTGCAGCTCGATCCGGTGACCGACCGCCCCGTGCATTTCGACTTCCTGCGCCTGGGCGCCGGCTCGATCATCACGGTCGACGTGCCGGTCCACTTCCGCAACGAGGCGGCCTCGCCGGGCATCAAGCGCGGCGGCATCCTCAACGTCATCCGCCATGCGATCACGGTGCGCACGCGCGCCGACCAGATCCCCGAGTTCTTCGAGGTCGACCTGACCGGTCTGGAAATCGGCCACTCGGTGCACCTGTCGGCGCTGAACCTGCCCGAGGGCGTGCGCGTCGTCAGCCGCGAGAAGAACGCCACCATCGCCTCCGTGGCCCCGCCGACGGTGGGCCGCGAAGCCGAGACCACGGCTGCTGCCGCTGCGCCGGCGGCTGGCGCCGCGGCACCTGCCGCTGGTGCGGCCGCTCCGGCG
>DATEIF010000046.1:0-4288 GCA_035279205.1 Vineibacter sp. | reverse complement strand
GTCCGACGATCGTCAATGCCGGCAACCTGATCGCGAACGGCGCCATCGCCAGCACGGTGACGGTCAACAGCGGCGGCCTGCTGGGCGGCAGCGGTACCGTCGGTGGCATCGCTGCCAACGCCGGCAGCACCGTGTCGCCGGGCAATTCTCCGGGTACGCTCAACGTTGCCGGCAATGTTGCCTTCGCCGTTGGCTCGACCTACCTGGTCGAGATCGATGCGGCAAACAACGTGGACCGCATCGTTGCCACCGGCACCGCGACCTTGGGCGGCGGCACGGTGCAGGTCACCAAGGCGGGCGGCGGCTATGTGGCGGGAGCGCGTTACACCATCCTCACCGCCAACAGCAGCGTCAACGGCACCTTCGCCGGGTTGGTGGCGGCGGGCACCGGCTTGCCGCTGTTCGACTTGGCGCTGAGCTACGATCCCAACAACGTCTATCTCGACGTCGTGCGAAACGCCGTGACGTTCTGCGGCGTTGCCACCGCCGGTAACCAGTGTGCCGTCGGCGCCAGTGCCGAGAGCCTCGGTGCCGGCAACGCGGTGTTCGACGCCATCGCCAATCTGCGCGATACCACGAGCATCGGCCGCGCCTTCGACCTGCTGTCGGGCGAGATCCACGCCAGCACCGCCAGCACCATGGTCGAGCAGTCACAGGTTCTGCGCGACACCGTGATCGGCCGCATGCGCCAGTCCTACGGCATTGCCGGACCGGCGGCCGCGCTGGCGCCGGAAGGCAAGGTCATGGCCTTTGTCGGCACGCCGCCTGGTGTCGTTCCTGACGCCACGCCGGCCGATGCCGCCGCGCGCCTGTTCGCGCACGCCCCGGCCGCGCCGCCGGCCGGCGACGCCGTCATCGCCGCCTGGACGCAGGGCATCGGCGCCTGGGGCAAACGCAGCGGCGATGGCAACGCCGGCACCTTGAGCCGATCGCTGGGTGGTTTCCTGATCGGTGTCGACGCGACTATGGAGCGCACGTGGCGCGTCGGCCTGGCCGCCGGCTACACCCACGCCTCCTTCGACGTCGACAGCCGCGCCTCGTCCGGCAACAGCGACAACTATCACGTCGCCGTCTACGGCGGCGGCCAGCTCGGTGCACTCGGCCTGCGCGCCGGCGCCAGCTTCACCTGGCACGATATCGGCACCACGCGCCGTGTCGCCTTCGCCGGCGTCAACGACCGGCTGAAGGCTGACTACAATGCCCGCACCACCCAGGTGTTCGGCGAAGCGGGCTACGCCATCACCCTGGAGCGCGTGGCGTTCGAGCCCTTCGCCGGGTTGGCCTGGGTCAACTATCGCAGCGATCGCATCAACGAGTCCGGCGGTGCCGCCGCGCTCACCGGCCGCCGCCAAGCCTTCGACATGGGCTTCAGCACCCTGGGCCTGCGCGCGGCCGCCACCGTGACGGCGCCGTCCGACACGACGGCGGTGACCCTGCGCGGCACGCTGGGCTGGCGTTATGCCTTCGGCGACGTGACGCCCGAACAGCGCCTCGCCTTCCGCGCCGGTGGCAACCCCTTCACCGTCGTCGGCGTGCCGATTGCGCGCGACAGCCTGATCGTGGAAGCGGGCGTCGATATCGACGTGGCGAACTACGCCCGGTTCGGCTTCTACTACAGCGGTCAGTTCGCCAGCAACGCGCAGGACCACGCCATCAAGGGCAGCCTCACCCTGCGCTTCTAGATATAGCGTCCTCGCGCCTCTGCAGGTTATTGATATCAGGATACGGTCATAGTCCAGCATGGAAGTCATGAGCATCGCGAGCGACGCCCGCTTCTGGGACCGGACGTCACGGAAATATGCCGTGAGTGCGGTTGCGGATCAGGCCGGCTACGCGTGCACGCTGGATCGCACCCGGGCCTTGTTGCGATCAGGCGATAGGGTGCTGGAACTGGGGTGCGGAACAGGAACGACAGCCTTTCAGCTCGCGGCCGGTGTTCGAAGCTATCTGGCGACGGATTTCTCAGCGAGCATGATCGCGATTGCCAACGAGAAGCGTGCCGCCGCCGGTCCCATCCCGGCGCTTGTCTTCCGCACCGCGACCGCAGAGACGCTGACGCCTGACGCCGCACCGTTCAATGCAGTTCTGGGCTTCAACTATCTCCATCTGGTCCGCGACCTGCCCGGCACGCTGCGCCGCATCCACGCCCTGCTTGCAGCCGACGGCCTGTTCATCTCCAAGACACCCTGCGTCGGGGATATGAACCCGTTCATCTGGTTTGCCTTGTTGCCGGCAATGCGCGCGATCGGCAAAGCACCGCACGCAGGCGTCTTCCGGGCGACCGAACTCAGCCAGCAGATCCGTGCCACAGGCTTCGACATTCTTGCGACTGAAAACCACGCGACGAAGGGCGACGATCACCGCCGTTACATCGTGGCCCGCAAGAGGTGACCGGCGGGCGGTTCGATCCCACCATCATCCCTGGAAAAATGTGCTCAGGAATGCCGCCGCTTCGTCCGAGATGCCGACGATCTTGTTCGTTGCCTGGCGGTAGAACTTGAAATTGAGCTCTGTTCCGGGCTGGCCGTCGTTCCAGGCGGTGAGATGTTTGAGCTCGCGCCGCCCCAGCGGCCGCGTCGCAAGTGCGGTGCGCCTGATCGAGACGCTCACACGCGGCGTCTGCCGGGCAATGCCACGCTTCTTGGCGATCGCTTCGACCGACATGACAACGCCGCGTGCAATCAGGCCGGAACCGCCCTCGTTCTCGCTGGCGAACACGAAGACCGCATCGCCTTCGGCAATATGCTTGCCGCCATACATTGTCTTTTGCGCGGTGAAGGTGAACGCCTTCGCACGCGGATCGCTGACCTCGGCTTTGATCGCGAACGCCATGCCTGGCCCTTCCTTGACGCTGTCATCAATCATGGATCAGGCGCTCATGTTCATCCCTGTCTGGCAGGACGGCGGAAAAACAGCGACGTCCGGTCCCGGTGGACCCGCTTCGACGTCTCCTCGAAACCCAGACGGATCGCGAGCCTGATGGAAGCCGCATTCTCGCTGTCGATCATGCACACGATCGGACAGCACAGCCCGGTGTCCACCCATTGCAACATCGTCCGCAGCGCCTCGGCGGCGAATCCTTGACCGTGCGCGGCGGGAATCATCGCCCAACCGGCCTCCGGTGCACCGTCGAGATCGGTGATGCCCTCGCGCTGCCAGTCGGCAAGACCAACGTCTCCGATGAAGCGGCCGCTGACCCGGTCGATGACCGCCCAATATCCGTACGGCCGAAGCGCCCAATGGCCGCGATAGCGGAGCATCCGATGCCAGACCTCTTCGCGCGTGAACGGGCGACCGCCGATATGCCGCACCACATCCGGATCGCGCCACATGGCGGCAAGGGCGTCCAGATCCTCTTCGCGGTGCGGCCGCAGCAGCAAGCGGTCCGAGCGCAAGATCGGCGTCTGGCCTGGTTCGGTCATGAGGGCAGCCTGTGAATCGAGCGCGGTCGTGTGGCACGGGATCGGAAATGATACCAGATGCGCCGAGAAACACTTGCGTGGCACTGCATTCATCTGCGCGCGGTGATGACCGATGCCCGTTGCATTCATGCATGCCGCCGGTTGGCCGGGACAGAGCGTGAACGGACTCGCAACAACGATCACGGCGGTGTTCGATTCTCGACCCTGAACACACATCATTGATGTCGGTGCCCTGCCAACCATGCCAAAATTCTGCCGCCGGGGGGCCATAGAAGCGACTGCGAAGGTGTGGGGTAGAACGTATCGTCGATGACTCCCGGACAGAATGCGGCACTCATGCCGACAGTCGCCAGCGGCCGCGCGTCCGATGGGTCGGTGACGGACCGGCTGTCGGCATTGCCGCCGGGCACGCGCGTCGGACGCTATGAGATCGTCGCCGTCCTGGGGCAGGGCGGTTTCGGCATCACCTATCGCGCCCGCGATACCCAGCTGGGGCGGGAGGTGGCGCTCAAGGAATATCTGCCGATCGCCTGCGCCGTTCGCCAACGCGATGCGACGGTTCTGCCGCGCTCGACACAGACCGTTGCGAGTTTCCGCTGGGGCCTGGAGCGCTTTCGCGCCGAGGCCACGACACTGGCGCGGCTCGAGGGCGTGCGGGGCGTGGTCGCGGTGCACGACTACCTGGAAGCCAACGGCACCGCCTACATGGTCATGGCGCTGATCCGGGGCGAAACGCTGGAGGCCCTGCTGCAGCGTGAGCAGCGGCTGTCGTCGGCCATGCTGGAACGCTGGCTGCCGTCATTGCTGGACGGGCTCGAGCGCGTGCACGCGCTGGGCTTCCTGCATCGCGACATCAAGCCGGCCAA
>DATEIF010000045.1:0-11058 GCA_035279205.1 Vineibacter sp. | reverse complement strand
GACCAATCCTGGTTTCCGACATTGGACGCGTGCGCTGCCTATGCGCTGATACGCGATCGCGCGCCGCGCCGCATCGTGGAGGTCGGGTCGGGACATTCGACCCGTTTTCTGGCGCGCGCGCTCGCCGATGGCGGCCTCGATGCCGAAATCGTGGCCATCGATCCGGCGCCGCGCGCCGATATCGCCGATCTGCCGCGCGTCAGGCTTGTTCGTGAAACAGTCCATCGCGCCGACCGTTCGGTCTTTGCCGCGCTGGCGTCCGGTGACATCCTGTTCATCGACTCCAGTCACATCCTGATGCCGGGCAGCGACGTTGATCTGCTGTTCAATCGCGTGCTGCCGGACTTGCCCGCCGGCACGATCGTGCATATCCACGATATCCTGCTGCCCGACGACTATCCCCCATCGTGGGCATGGCGGAACTACAACGAGCAGCTTGCCGTCGGCGCGCTTCTCACCACCGGCGCCTACGTGCCGCTGTTTGCCAGCCACTTCGTGCGCACGCGCCTGGCGACGCGGCTGTCGGCTTCCGTCGTGTCGACGCTGGGGCGACATCCCGAAGGCTTTCCGACCAGCCTGTGGCTCTGCAAGTCATGATGCAGCCGCCGGATACGGGCCGGGTTAAGCTGCGCACATGACGGCAATGTCTTTCCTCGGCCGCCTGCGGACATGGCTGATGGACAACGGTCGCGACGACGAGCCGCCGGCCCGCGTGCTCGAAACGATCCGGGCCCAGCAGGATCGCAGCGAGGTCCTGGTCAGCGTCGCGCAGCTGCTGTCGATCGCCTTCTTCGCCACCCTGTACGGCGCTGCGCCCATGGCCGAAGGTCAGATCCAGCCCGTGACCATGGCGGCGCCGATCGACTTCTTCGTCAGCCTGCTGGGGCTCGATCCTGAGCAGACCGTGTTGGCGGGGCTGCGCCGCGCGGCATCCCATGTCGAGTTCGTGTTCGGCGTGCTCGGCATTTATGCCGTCGTCACCTTGCTGCGCCTGATTCTGGCACTGCGGCGGCGGCTCGTGCCCTGGATGCTCTATGGCTCGGCGGTGATCGACATGGCGCTGCTGATGGCGGTGATCTGGAGCTTCCATCTCAAGTACGCTCAGGCGGCTGCCTTCTACCTGAAGGCGCCGACGTTCATGTACGTGTTCATCTTCATCGCCTTGCGCGCCTTGCGCTTCGAGGCCCGCTATGTGCTGTTCGCGGGCGCCATGGGAGCGCTGGGCTGGACGGTCCTGCTGCTGATCGTGCTGAGCGGCCACGGTGGGCCGGCGAACGTCACGCATGACTACGTCGAATACATGCACGGCAACGCCACGCTGATCGGTGCCGAGGTCGACAAGATCGTCGCCGTGCTGCTGGTGACGTTGATCCTGGCGCTCGCCATTGCGCGCGCCCGGCGTCTGCTGGTGCGGGCCACCGCCGAGCGCACCGCGGCCCAGGATCTGTCGCGCTTCCTGGCGCCAGAGGTCGCCGACCGCATTCGGCGCAGCGCGATGAAGATCGCCGCCGGTGAAGGGGAGCTGCGTGACGCGACCATTCTCACCACCGACCTGCGTGGCTTCACCCGGTTGTCGACGACGATGGAGCCGGGCGCGGTGATGACGCTGTTGCAGGACTACCAGGGACGGATCTGTCCCGTGATCCAGGCCGCCGGCGGCAGTATCGACAAGTTTCTCGGTGACGGCATTCTCAGCTCGTTCGGTGCCGCGCGGCCCACCGATACCCATGCGGCCGATGCCTTGCGCGCAGTCGACGCCGCGGCGGAAGCGGTCGCGATGTGGAACGCCGAGCGGACGGCGCGCGACCTGCCGCCGATCCGCGTCGGCATGGCCCTGGCGTCAGGCCGGGTGGTCTTTGGTGCGGTGGGCGATGGCGACCGGCTGGAGTACACGGTCATCGGCGACGCCGTGAACCTTGCCGCCAAGCTCGAAAAACATACCAAGGAGGAGAACGTGCGCGCCCTGTGCGATGCCGCGACATACGAACTCGCCGTGCGCCAGGGCTACGTGCCGCCGGCACAGCGCGAGCGGCGGTCGGCGCGCAGCGTCGGCGGCGTTGCCGGCCCGCTGGACCTCGTCATCCTGGTGCCGTGAGCGTGTTCGGTTCGCTCACATCTTGAGCGTGACCGGATGCCTTGATCTTGCCCGATTTCGCGGCAACGCGCGGTCTGCGACCCCATGTCCTTGCCCTTTGTGCGCCTACCCCTTATGTAATGAGGGACGGCTCGGGGCCGGCTCGTTCCGGGGGTTCCCGTGGGCAATATCGACATCATCCTGATCGCCTTGGTGGCGGTTTTCCTGGTGCTGAGGCTGCGTTCCGTGTTGGGGCGCCGCACCGGCAATGAGCGGCCGCCGTCACAGCAGGATCCCTTCACACCGCCACCGTCGGCGCCGCCGTTCCCCAATGGCGAGCCGCGTCGGGACGGCGGCAACGTGGTCACGATGCCGCGGCCGCCCGAGCGCCCGGCCTCGACGGCCGGTGGCGCTCCCGTCACGGTGGCCGCCGCGGCGACGTCAGGCGTGACGCGCATTCGCAGCGCCGATGCGACGTTCGATCCGATCGGCTTCGGCGGCGGCGCCCGCAGCGCGTTTGAGATGATCGTCGGTGCGTTTGCCAAGGGTGACGTCGCCACCCTGCGCACGCTGCTGGACGATGCGACGTTCGGCAGTTTCGAATCGGCCATCCGTGATCGCCAGGCCCGGCAGCAGACGCTCGAGACCAACCTGGTCGGCTTTCTGTCGACCGAGATCGTCAATGCCGAGATGGAGGGATCGCGCGCGCTGGTCACGGTTCGGTTCGTCACCGAGCAGATCAACGTCACGCGCGACGTCGATGGCCTCGCCGTCGATGGCAATCCCAACACCGTCGAGCGGGTGACCGATCTGTGGACGTTCGCGCGCGACACGCGTTCGAACGATCCCAACTGGTTGTTGGTGCGTACGGCATCCGAGTAGTCATCGGTGATCGCGGTCCTTCTCGGAAGGACCGCACCGAGCGTCATCCCATCATCCGGGGCCGTTCGCCCCGACATCGCCACGATCCCAGTTTCCCATCAGCCCGTGGGGCGGGTTGTGCGCCGTGCTGTTTGCTTTAGGATCAGGTTGATGAACAAGAAAAAGACGGTCGAGGGAGCAGGGGCCCGCCGGTGGGGGTGCACTGCGTTGGTTCTGGTCGCTGCGACGCTGGTGCTCGGCGCATGTGCCGGCAGTGTGAGCCAAAGCCCACGGCGCCAGACGCTGGCGCCCGCCACATTCAATGATCTGCCGGGCTGGCAGCAGGATACCCAGGCTGAGACCATCGGCGCATTGCGCCGGTCGTGTCCGCGCTTGGCCAGCGGCGACGGCACGCGCATCCAGACCAGCGGCGGCGAAGTGCACACGACCGCGGAGCAGTGGCGCAAGGTCTGCACGGCGGCCGAAGCGGTCGCGCGCGACAACCACCGCGGCGCGCGTGCGTTCTTCGAGCGGTATTTCGACGTCCTGGCGGTGGACGGCCCGAGCAGCGACGGGCGCTTCACCGGCTACTATGAGCCCGAGATCAAGGGCAGCCGCGTGCCCAGCCGTCGCTTCACGATCCCCGTCTATCGCCGCCCCCCTGATCTGCAGAACGACAAGCCCTACCTGACGCGTGCCGAGATCGAGAATGGCGCTCTGCGTGGCAAGGGCCTCGAGCTGGCCTATGTCGAGGACATGATCGGGCTGTTCGAGATGCACGTGCAGGGTTCCGGTCGCATCGCACTGGCCGAGGGCGGCGTGATGCGCCTGGGCTACGACGGCACCAACAGCCGGCCCTATACGGCGCTGGCGAAGGTGTTGATCGACGAGGGCGCGCTGAAAGCGGATGACGCCACGTGGCCCGGGATCCGCAATTGGCTGCAAAAGAATCCGACCAAGGCCCGCGAGACGATGCGCCGCAACGAGCGCTACGTCTTCTTCAAGGACTCCGGTGGCGCCGGGGCGGTCGGCGCGCAGGGCGTTGCGCTGACATCGGGACGGTCGATGGCAGTCGATCCTGCTTTCGTGCCGTACGGGTCGCCGATCTACATCGACACCAGCCGGCCGGCGCCGAACAAGCCCGGCGAGACCGTGACGTTCCGCCGGCTGATGGTGGCGCAGGATACCGGCGCGGCGATCAAGGGACCGGTGCGCGGCGACGTCTTCTTTGGCGCCGGCTCGGCCGCCGCCGACACCGCCGGCCGCATGAACAGCACCGGTCGCTGGTGGATCCTGGTGCCGAAGAAAGGCTGAGGATCGTGGCCTGGCGCGGGGCTGGCCAGGGACGATCGGCATATGCCTGGCTAGGTCCGCTCGTATCGGCGCTCTTGGTGGCCAGCATGTTCTTCGTGCTGGCCCTTTTTGTTGTCCTCTACATCCCGCCGGCGTGCCAGGTCATCGACATCGATGCCGTGTGCGGCCACAGCTTCTTCCGGAAGGTGAAGGCCATCTTCTGGGGCAAGGACTCGCGCAACACCGTGCTCACGGTGACATTGACCTATTTCGGCGTCGTCGTGCCGCTGGCCTGGAAGTTCATCGACGATGCACGGCGCGTGGCACGCGAACGCATCGAGTTGGTCAAGGCGCTGACGGCCGAAATCCATGCCATGACATTCGTGTCGTCGGAAGATACCGACTGGGCCGCGATTCGCGCCAACATCGAGCACGGCCGGCATCCCTACGCCCTGCCCGAACCGCTCGACACGCCGGTGTATGATCGCCTGCTGAATGATGTCTCGGCGCTCGACGACGGCACGTTTACCGTCGTGCACGCGTTCTATCGCGCCAAGAAGCTGTCCAGCGAAAGCATGAAGGCATTCCAGACCGACGAACTCTGCCGCGGCCTGCCGGCGTGGCGGCGCGTCAATCTGCTGCCCTATCTCGCCGATCTCGAGCGGCAGACCACGGCGCTGGGGTACGCAACCATGCTGCTGCTGGAGCCGAGTATCCCGGCCAGCGGACGCAAACAGGCTTTGGAACACGGACGGACACTGGCGACTCGGATCGTCGAGCCCGACGAGCTCACCGCCACGCTGGTCGAGCTCACCAGTGCCTTCAATGCGGTCTTCAAACGACCGGGGGGTTCGGGCCCTTAATCATCTTCCACTCCATCTCAGGCCCAAAGGTAAGCCTCCGGCGCGGCCGATACAATATGCGGCAATGTGCCCCTGGTGCTGGACCACCATGCGCGGGCGACATTGTCCCCACCGCCGGCATCCCGTATGACCATTGCATGACCCATTCGCCGGTTTCCACGCCCGCGCCATCCGAGCACCCACTAGGCCGCGGGATGACTGTCGGCCTGTTCGTCACCTGTCTGGTCGACATGTTCCGCCCGTCGGTCGGCTTCGCGGCGGTAAAGCTGCTGGAGGACGCCGGTTGCCGGGTGGTGGTGCCCGATGTGCAGACCTGCTGCGGCCAGCCGGCCTACAACACGGGAGATCGGGCTGATGCGCGCGCGGTGGCGGCGCAGGTGATTGCGGCCTTCGAAGGCTTCGATCACATCGTTGTCCCGTCGGGCTCGTGCGGCGGCATGATCGCGCATCATTTTCCGGCTCTGTTCGACGACGATCCGCCCCTGCAGCGCCGCGCCGAGGCCCTGGCGGGCAAGACTCACGAGCTGATGTCATTCCTGGTCGATGTGCTGGGCATACGGCGCGTCGCGGCACGCTACGACGGCAGCGTCACCTATCACGACTCGTGCTCGGGGTTGCGCGAGCTGGGCGTCAAGGCACAGCCGCGCGCGTTGCTGGCGTCCGTCGACGGATTGAAGCTGGTTGAGATGGCGAACCCCGAGGTGTGCTGCGGGTTCGGCGGCACGTTCTGCGTCAAGTACCCCGACATTTCCAATGCCATGCTGATCGACAAGACTGCCGACATTGGCGCGACGGGTGCCGGCACATTGCTTGCGGGCGATCTCGGCTGCCTGATGAACATGGCCGGCAAGCTGCAGCGCGACGGCAAGCAGGTACGGGTGCGCCACACAGCCGAAGTGCTGGCCGGCATGGGCGACATCGCCGGTATCGGCGAGCCCGAAGCGGCCTAGGACAACCAGCCATGCAGTCGACCGCTCATGCCTTCAAGGACAACGTCGAGCACGCGCTGGTCGACGGCAATCTTCAGCAGTCGCTGGCCTTGCTCAAGGTCGGGTTTTCCGAGCGCCGGCGCCAGGCGGTCGAACGGCTGCCCGAGTTCGAGGCGCTGCGCGACCGCGCGCGCGACATCAAGAACCATGCGCTGGCCCATCTCGATTTCTACCTCGAGGCCTTCGAGGCCAAGGTGACGGCGCTCGGCGGTCACGTGCACTGGGCGCCGACGGCCCAGGACGCGCGCGGCATCATTCTCGACATCTGCCGCGAGGCAGGCGCGCGCACGGTGACCAAGTCGAAGTCGATGATCGCCGAGGAAATCGCGCTCAACGACCATCTCGAGGCCAATGGCATCGAGCCGGTCGAGACCGACCTCGGCGAGTACATCATCCAGCTGCGCCGTGAGCCGCCCAGCCACATCATCGCGCCGGCGGTGCATCTGACCAAGGACCAGGTCGCCGACACGTTCTTCGAGCATCACCGCAAGCTCGGTTTCGACAAGCGCCTGAGCGAACGCAGCGATCTGGTCGCCGAGGCGCGACAGGTGCTGCGCCGGCGCTTTCAGGAAGCCGACGTCGGCATCACCGGCGCCAATTTCCTGGTCGCCGAGACCGGCAGCTCGATGCTGGTCACCAATGAAGGCAACGCCGACCTGGGCAACACGCTGCCGCGCGTGCACATCGTGATCGCCAGCATCGAGAAGGTGATCCCGACCCTGGAGGATGCCGCGACCCTGCTGCGTGTTCTGGCGCGCTCGGCCACCGGCCAGGAATGGTCGAGCTACACCACCTTCAACACCGGCCCCAAGCGGACCGGCGATCCCGACGGTCCGGCGCAGTATCACGTGGTGCTGCTCGACAACGGCCGCAGCAGCGTGCTGGGCACCCAGATGCAGGACATGCTGCGCTGCATCCGCTGCGGCGCCTGCATGAACCACTGTCCGGTGTATGGCGCCATCGGCGGCCATGCCTACGGCTGGGTCTATCCCGGGCCGATCGGTGCCGTTCTGACGCCGCAGCTGATCGGCGTCGAGGAGGCCGGCAACCTGCCGAACGCCTCGACCTTCTGTGGTCGCTGCGAGAGCGTGTGCCCGGTGCGCATTCCGTTGCCCAAGCTGATGCGGCATTGGCGCGAACGCGAGTTCGAACGTCACCTGACGCCGGCGTCGATCCGTCAGGGCCTGGCCCTGTGGGCCTTCCTGGCGCGCCGGCCAGCGCTCTATCGCCGCCTGACCGGCATCGCCAACCGCGTGCTGGCGCTGTTCGGCCGCGCTGCCGGCCGCTACGCCTGGCTGCCGCTGGCCGGCGGCTGGACGCGCTACCGCGATTTCCCGGCGCCGCAACGCGGCGGTACGTTTCACGCCCAATGGCGCACACGCGGCGGTGCCCGGCGATGACCGCGCGCGATCAGGTGCTGGGCGCCATCCGCCGTTCGCTCAAGCGCGGCGAAGTGTCGGGTGACGCGCGCGCGGCGGTCGAGGCACGGCTGCGCGAGCACCCCGTCAACATCGTGCCGGCGCGCACGACGGGCACGCAGGATGATCGCGTGCGCCTGCTGGAACAGTGGGCGACATTCAACCAGGCGACCACCGCGCGTGTTGCGGCAGCCGACGTGCCGGGTGCCGTGACGGATTACCTGGCGTCAAACAATTTGCCAGCCCGTGTCGTCATGGCGCCCGATCCGGCGCTCGACCGCTACGACTGGAGCAGCCGGCCGATACTGGAACGGCGCCGCGGCCTGCCCGAGGATGCCGACCGCGTGGCCATCACCGGGGCGCTCGCCGGCGTGGCCGAAACCGGCACCTTGGTATTTGCATCCGGACCAGAGCATCCGACGTCGCTCAACCTGCTGCCGGAAACACACGTGGTCATCCTGCGCGAGGCCGACGTGGTCGGGCCGCTGGAAGAGGTATTCACGCGCCTGCGCGCGCGCTACGGTGAGGGCGTGATGCCGCGAACCGTCAATACCGTGACCGGGCCCTCGCGCACCGGCGACGTCGAACAGCAGCTTGAGCTGGGTGCGCATGGCCCGCGGCGCCTGCATATCCTGATCGTTCGCGACTGAACGCGGGCGCGGCGCGATGGACCAGCCGGCGCAAATCAAAGTGGTAGGCACCAGCGCCGCGCGTGAAATCGATGGACTGCTCGACATCGTTGCCGGCGCCCGCCGATCAGGTCCGGTGTCGGTGCTGCAGGTCGGCGCACGCGTCGCGCCGGTCAACAAGGCGGAGCGCAACTGGCGTCACTTGGTCGAGGCGAAGTACGGCAAGCGGGCCCGGTTTGTCGGGCTGGATATCCAGGCCGGCGACAATGTCGATCTGGTCTCCGACATCTGCGGCGAGCCCGGGGCGCTGGACCGGGCGCTGGGCCGCACGCGCTTCGACCTGATCGTGTGCGAGCATGTGCTGGAGCATGTGCGCGCGCCCTGGCGGGCGGCGGCGACGGTGCAGACCTTGTTGGCGCCGGGCGGTCATCTGCTGGTGGTCGTGCCCTGGGTCCATGCGCACCATGCGCGGCCCGACGATTACTGGCGCATGTCCTTCGCCGGCGTCGCGCTGCTGTTCGAGGCGCTCGACATCGTCGGCCTCTTCTATACCGGCACCGCGGCCGGCCTCGATGTCGCCTATCGCGTGACGCGCGGCGATGCGCTGGAGCTCTCGCCGGCGATGGGCGCCGTCGAGCAGGGCCTGTTCCAGGTCACGCTCGACCACGCCGACAACAAGGAACTGCTGGAGCGCCAGCCGGGCCAGCGCCTGCCGCTGTCGCGCGCCTACATGCCGGCGATGCTGGTCAACGTCGTGGCGCGCAAACCCGGGCAAACCGCCTCTTGACCTTGGAGACCGGATCGTCGATCCAACCGGGCATGCGTGTTGGGTTCCTACAGCGTCTTGCGCGTCCGCCCGAATTGACGGCCTGCCTGCTCGCGGCCGTGCTGGCATTGGCCCCGGCGCTGGCGGCCGCCCAGACGCCGGCGCCGAACCAACCGTCGCGGCCGCGCGCGGCCCCGACTCCCAAGGGCGGAAAGCCGGCGACGAAGCCGGCGCCGACAGCGCCGACCACGCCCAAGGCCACCATCGTGACCGAGGGCAAATTCCCGCCGTTCAACATGCTGGATGCGCAAGGCAAGCCGGCCGGTTTCGAGGTCGAGCTCGCCACGGCCATCTGCCAGCGCGCCAAGATCGAATGCAAGATTGTCGCGGCAAAGTGGGATGAGATCATTCCCGGGCTGCTCGACAAGCGCTACGACATCGCCATGGCGTCGCTGCCGATTACGGCGGAGCGGCGCAAGCACATCGCTTTCAGCCGTCGCTACTACACGGCACCGGCAACGTTCGTGACGGCCAAGGAAGCTGCCGTGCCGGACGGCGCGCCGGTGCTGATGCGCGGCAAGACCGTGGGTACGCAGCGTGCCACCACGTTCGCCGACTATCTTGAGCGCACCTTCCGCAAGACCATCAAGCTGCGCCAGTTCCCGACGGCGGACGAGGCGCGTCGCGAGCTGGTCGCCGGCAAGGTCGACGCCGTGCTGGGCGACAAGGTCTCCCTGTGGAAGTGGCTCGAGTCGCCCGAAGGGGCCTGCTGCGCTTTCTTCGGCCAGGACATCAAGGACACCCGGACGCTGGGTGAAGGCGTGGCGGCCGGCTTCCGCAAGGAGGACCTCAAGCTGCGCGAGGCCTTCAACAAGGCGTTGGCCGAGATGATCGCCGACGGTGCCCATCGCAAGATCGCCGACAAGTATTTCCCGTTTCCGATCTACTAGAGCACCTCTCGGTTTCGTGGAGCAGTTGTCATCCCGAGCGCGGCGAGGGATCTCCCGCGAAACGGAGATTCCCTTCCCAGCAGATCCCTCGCTGCGCTCGGGATGACAGTCGCGACTCACCATCCTCGCAAGCGGAAAGGGAAAATCAGTCGCCCAGCAGCTTGCCGGTGCGGTCGGGCAACCTGTCGCGCCCGGCGATCTTGGCGACGCGGTCGCCCGGCCGGACCAGGCCAGGACTGGCGCGGGCAAAGAGCACGCCATCCACGCGCGCACGCAGCGTGATCCGGGTGTCACCGCCTGGGTCCATCGGCGCTGCCAGTGTGCCCACCACATCGCCGGCCATCACCCGCGCGCCTGGCGCGACGCTCGGCACCCACAGACCGGTGTCAGGCGCTCTCACGACATCGACGCCCTCCAGCGGCGTGGCCTCGCAGCGCGTGCCGGGTGCGGCCGGCGCCGTGCCCGCGATCGCGCCGCGGCTCTGCAGCCAGTCGAACAGGGCTGCCGCATCGCGTGCGGCTAGTGCGTCGTCGATGTCGGTCTTGCCGCGCAGCTCGATCGTGGCCGCGAGACAGCCATCCGGCGGGATCGGCTTGTCGGGGTGCGTTGCGGCCAGGTGCCACCATGGGCGGTTCAGGCTTTCGTCGAACGGCACATCGCCCGAGTCGGCGGCGGTCAGGACGGCGGCGGCGCCCAGCCGTGCGGCAAGGTCGCCGAAGGCGGCCGCCTGCTGCGGCACGATGTACAGATGCAGCGCCGCCTGGTCGTCGCAATGCAGGTCGAGCGCGATGTCGGCATCGATGGCCTGGCGTTGCAGGATCAGCTTCAGCGCCTCGCTTTCCTCGAGCGCATTGTGCTGGTCCAGCAGGCGGATCGCGCGATCGCGGATCAGCGCGACATTGGTGCTGGCGTCGTCGCCCAGCCGATCCGCGACGGCGTCTGCCAGCGGCGCCCGCAGCTCGACGAAGCCGCGGTTGAAATTGCCGGCACCATCCAGCGCATAGCGCCCGACAAGGTGGCCGCCGACATGCTGGGCCAGTCCCACAGGATTGGCGAGCGGCACGATAGCGATCTCGCCGACGATGGCGCCGTCACGTTCGGCGTTCATAAAGCGCGCCGCCAGGTGGTGCAGGACCAGCACCCCAGGCAGCTCGTCGGCATGCAGCGCCGCCTGCAGCCACACCTTGGGCCGCGCGCTGGGCGCACCGAAGCGCT
>DATEIF010000044.1:0-3935 GCA_035279205.1 Vineibacter sp. | reverse complement strand
CAGGTGTCAGCCGCACGGCCCGCCCGGCCCGGGCGAACAGGCGCACGCCGAAGCGTTCCTCCAGCCCGCGGATCTGGTGGCTGACGGCCGACGGGCTGATCGCCAGGTCCTGGGCGGCGCGCCGGAAGCTGAGATGGATGGCGGCCCGTTCAAAGGCCAGCAGCGCCGACAATGGCGGGATCGCCTGCGCCGGTGACAGCGGATTATCCGAGAGATGAGCAGATTTCATCTTGGGTGAGGATCGGCCCTTTGTTTGCTGCCTGACACTTGGCCAGATTGCAGGATCGATCAAGCAGGTTCATCGGTCGCCGAGCCGTCCGATGTCACAGGAGGACGTGCGTGGCGGTATTCGACTTTGATTCGCAGAGCGGGACCTATGCGCCATCGCCGCTCGCGTCTGGTCCGTTCGTCGGCCTGCAGGGTGGCGCGGTGGCAGGTTTGCTCACGGCCGAGATCGAAGCCCGGGCCCTCGCGCAGGGATGGGGCAGTGCCGTCAGCGCGGCGGCCTGGTTCTTCCGACCGACGCCCAAAGCGCGTCTGCGCACGCAGGTCGCCGTCGTGCGTGCTGGCGGGCGCGTTGCCGTGGTCGACAACACGCTGTGGCCCGACGGTGAGGCCGATCCGTGCGCGACGGTTCGGGTGACACTGGCGCGCGAGCGGGCCATCGCCGTGCCGGCCTTCGCCGGCGATGCGCCTCGCGGTGTCGATCCGACGCAACTGCCGTTGCGCACGATGAGGGCGCCACATGGCGGCCCCTGGTTCATGGATGCGATGGAGGCCCGCCGTGGTGATAGCGTCGCCTGGTTCCGCCTGACCGCGGACGTGGTCGATGGCGCCGGTCCGCTGGCGCGTGTCCTGGGGCCGGCCGACTGGGCTCATGGCATCGCGCGGCCGCTGTCGAACGTCGTTGCCGACCCCAATCCCAACCTGACGGTGCATCTGTTCCGGCCACCGCGTGGTGCCTGGGTCGGCGTGCAGCCGATCACCCGGTGGGAGCCGGCACGGGGACTGGGCATCGGCAGTGGCACGTTGCTGGATGTTGAGGGCGAGATCGGCTGCGTCTCCATGGCCGTGGCGCTGATGCCGCTGCCCAAGCCCGCGCCGGCTGCGGCGGAGGCATGAGATGCGCCAGCTCACCTATGTGGCGCCGGGCGACGTGCAATGGCGCGATGTGCCGGTGCCGACATTGCGAGGCGACGGCGAGGCGCTGGTGCGCCCCATCGCTGTGACGCGCTGCGATCTGGATCATGCGATCGTTACCGGCGCCACCGGCTGGAGCGGTCCGTTCGCGCTGGGACATGAGATGGCGGGCGTCGTCACCAACGTCGGCGATCGCGTCACGCGGTTTCGTCCCGGCGACCAGGTCATCGTGCCGTTCCAGATCAGCTGCGGCACATGCAACGCCTGCCGTCATGGCCTGACCGGCAACTGCGAGAGTGTACCGTTCCGCTCGTCCTACGGCATGGCGCCGCTGTCGGGCGTCGACTACGGCGGCGCACTGTCCGATCTGGTGCGCGTGCCGTTCGCCGACCACATGCTGCTCTTGCGGCCGCCCGAGATCACGCCGGCTGCGGCGGCCGGCATTGCCGACAATGTGTCGGACGGCTTTCGCACCGTGGCCATGCATCTTGCCGCCCGACCGGGCGCGCGGGTGCTGATCGTGGGTGGCCGCACGCAGGGCGTCGGTCTCTACGCCGCTCAGGCCGCCAAGGTTCTGGGCGCGGCCGACGTGGTCTACCTCGACAATGATCCGGCGCGGCTGGCGCTGGCGCGCACGCTGGACGTTCATGTCGTGGAAGGGCGGACCGATGCGGGCGTTGCGCCAGGATCGCCTTTTCCCATTACCATCGATGCCAGCGGCACATCCGGTGGCCTTGCGCTCGCGATCCGCTCGACCGAGCATGGCGGCACCTGCCACCGCACCTATGGCGATGTGCGGCCGGCGACCGAAGTGCCGCTGCGCGACATGTACGGCATCGGGCTCAACCTGCATCTCAGCCGCGTGCACGCCCGCGCCGTGATGCCGGCTGTGATCGATCACGTCCACTGCGGTGCGCTGCACCCCGAGGCCGTGATCAGCCGCACGGTTCCATTCAGCCAGGCAGCCGAAGCGATTCTCGAGCCGACCGTGAAGATCGTGTTCATGAACGACGCGGGGTAGGCGAGGATTTCCGTCGTCCTGAACGAAGCGAAGGACCTGGCGGTGGTTCGGTCAGTCCGTCATGTCGAGCGCAGCGAGACATCTCCTGGTTACAGAGTCTTCTTTCGCGGGAGATCCCTCGCTGCGCTCGGGATGACAGTTTGATCGAAGGTCCGTTGTTTCGCTCAGTACACGTCTCGCCGATAAAGTCCCTCGCCGACCATACGGTTGAGCGTCGCGGTGCCGAGTATCTCCACCAGCGTTGCTTCGACAGCCGGCGCCATGCCCTCGAGGCTGCCACAGACATAGATGGCAGCGCCCCTGTCGACCCAGGCCTGCAGCTCGCTCGCCGCCGCACGCAATCGATGCTGGACGTAGACACGCTCACGCTGATCGCGCGAGAAGGCGAGGTCCAGGCGCTCGATCACGCCGCCGGCCCGCCACGCTTCGATGTCATCGTGATAGTGAAAATCGTGCGTCCGGTTGCGCTCGCCGAAGATCAGCCAGTTGCGCGTCCTGCCTGCCAAGGCCCGTGCCTTCAGGTGCGCCCGCAGGCCCGCGATGCCGGTGCCGTTGCCGATCAACAGCAGTGGTCTGCCGTCGGGCGGTGCGTGGAACCCGGCGTTGCGCCGCACCCGTACATTGATGTCGCCGTCAACCGGCGCATCGTGCGTGAGCCAGCCTGAACCTAGCCTCGTGTGGCCCGTGGTGTCGCGCATCTGGCGCACGAGCAGATCGATGCCGCCATCCTGTGGCAGCGAAGCGATCGAATACTCGCGATGGGGCAGGGGCTGCAGCCTGTCCGCCAGCGCTTGCGCCGTCCATGCCTGGTCGCGATCGAGGGTCGGCAGGGCGGCCTGGGCCACGACGTCGGCGAGCGTGCATGACTGGCCGCCCCAGGTGACGACAGCAGTTCCATCCAATCGGGTCTCGGCAAGGAAGCGCGCCACGCGCTCGGCCCCGTGCGCCGGGCCGATCTCGACGACGTCGCCGGCCGCCCAGTCCATGGCAGCGTCATCGCGCGGCGCCAGCGTGATGTGAAAGCAGGGCCAGCCGGCACTGCCGGGGTTGGCCAGGCGTCGATCGGCCAGGCGCCATCGCTCGTAGCGCGGGCGCTCCCAGTCCGGCAGGTCGGCCCGGTCCGCCAGGCGGCCGAGATGACCTTGCCAGTGGCGCAGAGCGCCCGTGTCGCCATTGTCGACGTCCACGCGATCGAACAGCGGTTGCGCACCCTGGCGGCGGAGCCACCCCTCGAAATCGCGTCCGAAGCCGCAGAAGCGACGATAGCTCCTGTCGCCCAGTGCCAGCACGCCGAAGCTCATTCCGGCCAGTGGCAGGGACCGCCGCATCGTGGTGCGCGCGAAGCCGCGCATCAGGTCCGGCGGCTGCCCGTCGCCGAAAGTGCTGACCACGAACAACGCGCGTGTGGCCGCGCCAAGCCGTGCCGGGTCGATGCGCCACAGCGGCTCCACCGCGACGGCAAGACCGGCGCCGCTCAGCGACGCTGCGCTTTGCCACGCCAGGCGCTCGGCCGTGCCACTCTGACCGGCGAACCCGATCAGGATCGGCGATGCGGCGGACGCCGGCAGGCGGATGGCTGCGGTCCGCGCCGTGCGTTTTCGAGTCCGGCGATCGAGATAGAGCATCCAGCCGGTCACCGCGAACAGCGGCATGGCGAGGCTCGCCAGCATGAAGATGATGACGCCGGCCAGGCCGAAGAAACTGCCGCTATGCAATGCGAAGATGCTGGTCAGCAGTTTCGGCCCCAAGGGCAGGGCGGCATAGAGCCGATGGT
>DATEIF010000043.1:0-2856 GCA_035279205.1 Vineibacter sp. | reverse complement strand
CACTTCCATCCCAGCGACACCGCCGGCGTGCTGCTGTCGATCGATTCGGTGGTGGCGCCGGCCGATGCGGATGCAGCTTTGTTCTGGCCGCCGGCCAGCACCGGCTGGCTGAAGTACCGCCGCAACGATGTGACCCGCGGCTTGGCCGCCGTCGAGATCCAGGCCACGGATCCCGTCGGTGCTGCCGCGCTGTGGGGGCGCATCCTGGGCCGTCCGGTCACCACGTCAGGTGGCGCGCATCGTCTGGCGATTGACGATGGCGAGATCCGGTTCGTCGGGATTTCGGACGGCCGCGGCCCGGGCGTCTCGGCGTACGACGTCAAGGCAACTGATCGCGCCCGGGCGCTGGCGGCAGCGGAAAAGCGCGGCAGGCGGCGTTCGGACAACCAGGTCGAGGTCTGCGGCTGCCGCATCAACCTCGTCTAGTCGCGGCTGGCATGCTCCAGCCACGCCTTGAGGGCGGTGGCGTTGTTGCGTTCCTCGTTGCGCGCACCATAGAGCAGCGTCACCGCGCCTTTGGCGAGATGGGTGCGCAGCGTCGCGACCGCCGCGGCCGCGGCGGGTTGCGCGAGTTCCCGGGCGTAGTCGGCGATGAAGGTGTCCCATGTCGTGGGATCAGCATGCAGGCGTTTGCGCAGAACATGACTGGGCGCGATATCCTTGAGCCACAGGTCGATGCGCGCCTTGTCCTTGGCGATGCCGCGCGGCCACAGCCGATCCACCAGGATCCGCAGCCCGTCGTCGTCGGACGGCGGTTCGTAGACGCGTTTGACGCGGGGCAGGTGGGCCGTGGACTTGCTGCGCGCTGCCACCTTCGGCCTCCGTCGTCGAATGGGTGGGTATCACCGTCTTTCCTGTATTGTAGCCAGGGTTGGCCGGAACGGAACAAGCAAGGGGGCAGCCGATGAACGAACGGCTTCGGGTGATCGGCAGCTACCTGTCGCCTTATGTGCGCAAGGTCCTGGTGTGCCTCGAGATCAAGGGGCTTGCGTATGAGGTGGACCCGATCGTCCCGTTCTACGGCGATGAGCGGTTTTCCAAGCTCAGTCCGCTGCGCCGCATCCCGGTGCTGATCGACAAGGACGTCGTGCTGAGCGATTCGTCCGTCATCTGTCAGTACCTGGAGGACAGGTATCCATCTCCCGCCCTCTACCCGGCCGATGTCGCCCAGCGCGCCCAGGCACGCTGGCTGGAGGAGTATGCCGACTCGCGCATGGGCGACGTCTTCATCTGGCGGCTGTTCAACCAGGTCGCGATCCGCCCCGCCGTGTGGTCCGAGAAGGGCGATCGCGATCTGGTGGCCAAGACGCTGAGCGAGGACGTGCCGCAGGTGCTCGACTATCTCGAGGGTGAGTTGCCGGCGGACGGGTTTCTGTTCGGCCCATTGTCGATCGCCGACATCGCGCTGGCGTGCTTCTTCCGCAATGCAGGATTCGCGCGCTTCACCATCGATGCGGCGCGCTGGCCGAAAACGGCGGCTCATGTCGCGCGTGTGCTCGACACGCCACCGTTTCGCGCGCTGCGGCCGCTGGAGGATGCACTCGCGCGCTCGCCGATCGCGCAGCATCGTGCCAAGCTGGCAGAGCTGGGAGCGCCGCTCAGTGCCGAAACCTATGGCACATCCACGCCGCGTCGCGGCGTCATGCCGATTTGAGGGAGACAGACATGAAGGCCGCCGTCTTGTTCAAGGTCAACGAACCGCTGCAGGTCGTGGATGTCGAGCTTGATCCGCCCAAGGCCGGCGAGGTGCGGGTGAAGATGAAGGCGGCCGGCGTCTGTCAGAGCGACTGGCATATGATCAACGGCGACTGGCCCTCGCCGCTGCCGCTGGTGCCGGGCCACGAGGCAGCCGGCATCGTCGATGAGGTCGGCGCCGGCGTCACCACGGTCAAGCCGGGCGATCACGTGATCTTCTCGTTCCGCCCGCAGTGCGGGCAGTGCCGCTACTGCTCGTCCGGGCGGCCGGTGCTGTGCATCGGCCGCAACAACACGCCGGGCACGACGCTGTTCGACGGCACCTTGCGGCTGAAGCACAAGGGGACCGGCCTCAACCAGATGGCGCGCATCGGCACGTTCTCGGAGCAGGTCGTGGTGCCGGCCGAAATGGTGGTGCCGATCCGCAAGGACATGCCGTGGCCGCAGGCGGCGCTGGTCGGCTGCTGTGTCGCCACCGGCGTCGGCGCCGTGACCCGGCACGCCAAGATCGAGGCCGGCTCGACGGTGCTGGTGATCGGCTGCGGCGGCGTTGGGCTCAACATCATCCAAGGCGCCGTGCTGTCGGGCGCGCGCAAGATCATCGCGGCCGACCTGCGCGACAACAAGCTCGAGATGGCGCGCACCTTCGGCGCCACCGACACCATCAACACCACCGGCGAGAAGGTGGTCGAGCAGATCAAGGCGCTGACCGGCGGACTGGGTGTCGACTATGCCTTCGATGCCGTCAGCATCGACAAGACCCAGGCACTGGCGATCGATGCGATCTGCCCCGGTGGACGCGCCGTGACGGTCGGCGTGCCGCCGCTCACCATGCGCGCCACCTATTCGCCGTTCGCGATGGTGTTCGGCGAGAAGGTGGTGAGCGGCACGTTCTACGGCTCGGTGCGGCCCAGCGTCGATTTCCCGGTGCTGGTCGACCACTACATGAACAAGCGGCTCAACCTCGACGGCCTGATCAGCCGCACCTACACGCTCGAGCAGATCAACGACGGCTTCAAGGCGATGATGGGCGGCGAGGTTGCCCGCGGCGTGGTGGTGTTCGATTGATGTCTTCACCTCTCCCGCAAGCGGGAGAGGTCGACGAGCGCGTAGCGCTCGTCGGGTGAGGGCCTAAGAACGAGGTGCCTCGTCTGTAATCCC
>DATEIF010000042.1:0-6416 GCA_035279205.1 Vineibacter sp. | reverse complement strand
CACCATGGGGTGCGCCGCGTCGCCCAGCAGCGTGATGCGGCCGAAGCTCCAGCGCGGCAGCGGGTCCTGGTCGACCATGGGGAACTCGAGCACGACATCGGCGGCGCGCAGGAAGGCCGGCACGTCGAGCCAGTCGAAATGCCAGTCGGCAACGGCACTGATGAAGTCTTCAAGACGGCCGGGCCGGTTCCAGTCGCGCCGCTTGTAGTGTGGCGTCTCGATCTCGACCACCCAGTTCACGAGCTGGCGTCCCTCGGCATCGACGGCATCGCGGATGGGATAGATCACCATCTTGCCGGTCGCCAGCCAGCCGGCACGGACAAGGCTGGCGCCGGAGAGGAACGGCGGCCAGCGCGTGACGCCGCGCCACATGTTGTACCCGGAGTAGAGCGGATCGCCTTCGCCGGGATAGAACTGCTTGCGGATCACCGAGTGGATGCCGTCGCAGGCAACGAGAACAGCGCCGCGTTGCGTCGGCAGATCGGCATCATCGCCCGCACGGCGGAATCGCACCGCGACGCTGCCAGCCGCCGGGTCGGCGCCGACGCACCGCCACCCGAGGTGCAGGCGGTCGGCACCGACGCGCGCCTTGAACGCATCCAGCAGCACCGCCTGCAGATCGCCGCGATGGATCGAGAACTGCGGCCAATCGAAGCCGGCGGCGCGGCCCAGCGCCTCGCGGTAGATGAGCTGACCGAAGCGATTGAAGAAGACGGCTTCCTGCGTCGTGATCGCAGCGTGCGCCAGCCCATCCTGCAGCCCCAGCTCGCTCAGCACGCGCACGGCGTGCGGCAGCAGATTGACGCCGACGCCGACCGGCCGGATCGCGTCTGCCGATTCATAAACCCGACACGGTATGCCGGCACGATGCAGGGTCAACGCCAGTGTCAATCCCCCGATGCCGGCGCCGACGATGATCACGTCTTCCATGAGAACTCCCAGGCCATCAGGAAGCCTTACTCAGGCTTGATGTTGGCGTCGTGGATGACCTTCTGCCACTTGGCGAGATCGCCGCGCACCAGCGCCGCCAGCGGATCCGGCGGACCGCCGGCCGATACCAGCCCCTGCTCGCGCAGCGCCGCCCGGACCGGGTCCAGCGCCAGGATCGCGTTCACCTCTTTGTTGAGCCGCGCCAGGATGTCGGCCGGCGTCTGCGCCGGCGCGAACAGGCCATACCAGAGATCGACATTGAAGCCGGCGATCCCCTCTTCCATCAGAGTCGGCACGTCGTTGGCCAGCGGTGAGCGCTTTTCGCTGCCGATCGCCAGCAGCTTGATCCTCGCGGTGCGTTCCAGCGGCAGCGCCGTGTGCAGCGGCATCACCATGGTGCCGACATGGCCTGCCACGACGTCCTGAACGGCACCCGCCGAGCCGCGATAGGGGACGTGGAGCACATCGATTTTGGTGGCGAGCTTGAACAGCTCCATGAAGAGATGCTGCGGCGTGCCGACTCCGGGCGAGGCATACTTCATGGCGCCGGGTTCGGCGCGCGCACGCTGCAGAAAACCCGCAATCGCGTTGACCTTGATCGCGGGATTGACCGTGAGCACCAGATCGCCGGTCGCGATCTTGGCGATCGGCGCGAAGTCCGCGACCGGGTCGTAACCGATGTTGGGATAGAGCGGCACGTTGGTGACGAAGGTGTTGGCGGTCATCATCAGCGTGTGGCCGTCCGGCGTGGCGCGCGCCGCGGTCTGGGTGCCGATGCTGCCGCTGGCGCCCGGCTTGTTGTCGATCACCACCGGCTGGTTCCAGCGCTGGCGCAGATGCTCGCCCACCAGGCGTGCCAGGATGTCGATGCCGGTACCGGGCGTGAACGGCACGATGATGGTGATCGGCCGATCGGACAGGCCCTGCGCCCGCAGTCCGGCGGATGGCGCGGAACACAGCAGCGATGTCATCGCTGCCATCGCACGGCGCCTTCCGATGTGCATGTCACCCTCCCGCTTGTTCTTTTGCTGCGCGGCACCAGGCCTTGCTATCGTGCATAGCGGACCAGCGACCGCAGACTCGCGCAACACTTGCTGTCTTGCATCGGCTGGCGCAACCCTAACGCCCCGATGGCCGGAAATACAGACAACGTGAGGAATGCATGCTGCCGTTGCAGGGAATCTCTGTACTCGACCTGACGCAGGCGATGGCGGGCCCGATGGCCGGACAGATCCTGGGCGACATGGGCGCCGACGTGATCAAGGTCGAGCCAATGGGCGGCGAGCATTTCCGGCCGCAGCTGGGTGGCGCCTGGGTTCCCTCGCTCAATCGCAACAAGCGCGGCCTCGCGGTCGACCTGACATCCGAGGGCGGCAAGCAGGTGATGTGGCGGCTGGTGCAGAAGGCCGACGTGTTCATGGAAGCCTTCGTGCCCGGCGTCATCACCAAGCTGGGCTTCGGCTATCCCGCCGTGAGCACCGTCAACCCCGGTCTGGTCTACCTGTCGATCTCGGGCTACGGCCAGACCGGCCCCTATCGCGGCCGCGGCGGCTATGATCCTTGCATCCAGGCCGAGACCGGCATCATGGAAGCAACCGGCGATCTCGACGGGCCACCGGCCCGGGTGGGCACGGCGCCGATCGATCAGGGTACCGGTACATATGGCGCCCTGGGTGTCGCCATCGCGTTGCTGGCGCGCCACCGCACCGGCCGCGGCCAGCACATCGACCTGGCGCTGTATGACGTCGGCGTGCAGCTGATGAGCCATTGGATCACCAACTACAGCCGCACCGGCGAGGATCCCCGGCGCATGGGCATGTCGCATACCCTGCTCGTGCCGCTGCGCACATTTGCGACGCAAACCCAACCGCTCTACGTGGCCTGCACGCAGGACACGTTCTGGCTCAAGCTGCTCGAGGCCGTGGGACTCTCCCGCCTGAAGAGCGATGCGCGCTTCAAGACCAACGCCGACCGGGTCGCCAATCGCGCCGTGCTGGAGCCGCTGCTGGAGGCGGCCTTCGCCGCCGAGACCTGCGAGACCTTGCTGGGGCGCCTGATTCCCGCCGGCGTACCGTGCGCGCCCGTGAAAGCGGTCAGCGACATGCTGCACGACCCGCATGCCATCGCGCGGCAGAGCGTCGTTGCGATGGATTACCCGGGTCTCGGCAAGGTGATGAGCGCCAACAATCCGTTGCGGCTCTCCGACGCGCCGGTCGAGGTGCGTCGCCTGGGGCCGCAGCTGGGCGAGCACACACGCGAGATCCTGCGCGAGGTCGGCTATCGCGACGGCGAGATCGAGGCCCTGGCCCGTTCGCACGCCGTACGCCTTTACGAGGGTGAAACGGTTACGTCCTGATGGTCGAATGCGGCGAGCGCCGGGCGCACCAAGCCCGGGTTGCCATCGTCCTCCCCCGGCGGTAGTCAGGCGCAGGATCTGCGGGAGGCAAACATGCCGGTTTCCGATATCGCCGACGGCCGCACGGCAGCCGCGTCCAGCACCACCACGCTGGCCTACCAGACGGGCTTCGGCAACGAGTTCGCCACCGAGGCGCTGCCCGGTGCGCTGCCCGTCGGACGCAACTCGCCCCAGAAGCCCGCGCACGGCCTCTACACCGAACTGTTGTCCGGCACGTCGTTCCTGGCGCCGCGCGCCGTCAATCGCCGGTCATGGTTCTACCGCATCCGCCCGTCGGCGAAGAACGCGCCGTTCCGGCCTTACGCCGCCCATTTGTGGCGCAGCGGCCCCGTGGAAGAAGTGCCGGTGCCGGCTGATCGCCTGCGCTGGAACCGTTTTGCGATGCCCAAGCCCGGCACCGATTTCATCGACGGCCTGGCAACCCTTGCCGTCAACGGCGACGCCGGCATGCAGGCCGGTATCGCCGTGCATGTCTATCGCGCCGATGCGTCGATGACCGATCGCTTCTTCGCCAACCACGACGGCGAGATGCTGTTCGTCCCGCAGACCGGCCGGCTGCGGCTGGCCAGCGAGATGGGCGTGCTGGAGGCCAAGCCCGGCGAGATCGCCGTGCTGCCGCGCGGCGTGCGCTGCCGCATCGAGCTGCCTGATGGGCCGTCCTACGGCTTCGTCGGCGAGAACTACGGCATGCATCTGCGGCTGCCGGACCTTGGGCCGCTGGGCTCCAATGGTCTCGCGAACCCGCGCGATTTCGAGACTCCGGTCGCGGCCTACGAGGATCGGACCGGCGATTTCGAGATGGTGGTGAAGACCAGTGGCCGGCTGTGGGTCTGTGATATCGATCGCTCGCCGCTCGACGTCGTAGCCTGGCACGGCAATCTCGCGCCCTACCGCTACGACCTGGCACGCTTCAACGTGATGGGCACGGTGAGCTACGACCACCCCGATCCATCGATCTACACGGTGCTGACGGCGCCCTCCGATACGCCGGGCTGGGCCAACATCGACTTCGTGATCTTCCCGCCGCGCTGGATGGTGGCCGAGGACACGTTCCGCCCGCCCTGGTTCCACCGCAACGTCATGAGCGAGTTCATGGGCCTGATCCATGGCCAGTACGACGCGCGCGCCGAGGGCTTCACGCCGGGCGGCACATCGCTGCACAACGCCTTCACCGCGCATGGGCCCGACGCATCGACCTTCGAGGCCGCCAGCAACGCGACGCTGGCGCCGCACAAGATCGACAACACGCTCGCCTTCATGTTCGAGACTCGCTTTCCGCTGAAGCCGACACGCTTTGCGATGGAAGCCTCGGAGCGGCAGCTCGACTACTACAAGACCTGGGACAGCCTGGCCGCGCGGTTCACCAAGTAAATCCTTCCCCGCTTCGCGGGGAAGGTGGCCGAAGGCCGGATGGGGACCCCACGTGGTCTTAGCTACTGAGACCACGAGGGCTCCCCTCCGCCCCTTCGGAGCACCTCCCCAACATTCGTTGGGGAGGATTCTCTCACCTATGGACGGTACATAGAATGGCAGCGCTCAACGAAACGCATGATCCCGCGCTCAGGAGCTGGGTCGACTCGGCCAACACCGGCGACACCGACTTTCCGATCCAGAACCTGCCGTTCGGCGTTTTCCGCCGCGCCGGCAGCGACGAGCCCTTCCGTGGCGGCGTCGCGATCGGCGATCACATCCTGGATCTCGCGGCCGTGCGAGTTGCGCGTGCCATCCGCAGCACGGCGGCGGCGAACGCGCTGCGCGCCGCCAGCGGCGCGACGTTGAATGCGTTCATGGCGATGGGCCCGCAGGCGTGGTCGGCGCTGCGCCTGGCTTTGTCGCGCGCTCTACGCGAAGGCGCGCCGGCGCAGGCTAAACTCGCGGGTGCATTGGTGGCGCAGCGCGATGCCGAGATGGCAGTGCCAGCCAGCATCGGCGACTTCACCGACTTCTATACGTCGATCCATCACGCCACCGCCGTCGGCAAGCTGTTCCGCCCCGACAATCCGCTGCTGCCCAACTACAAATGGCTGCCCATCGCCTATCACGGCCGCGCCTCATCCATTGGCACCAGCGGCCAGCGCTTCCACCGCCCCAAGGGCCAGACCACGCCGCCCGGCGGCAACACGCCGTCCTACGGGCCCTGCAAGCGGCTCGACTACGAGCTGGAACTGGGTGCCTTCGTCGGCGTCGGCACCGCGATGGGCGCCACCGTGGCGATGGACAGCGCCGAGCAGCACCTGTTCGGCGTCGTGCTGCTCAACGACTGGTCGGCGCGCGACATCCAGGCGTGGGAGTACCAGCCGCTGGGCCCGTTCCTCGCCAAGAGCTTCGCCACCACCATTTCGCCGTGGATCGTGACTCTCGAAGCGCTGGAGCCGTACCGTGCGGCGTGGACGCGGCCCGAGGGCGATCCGCAGCCCTTGCCGCATCTGGACTCGACCGACAATCGCGCACGCGGCGCCATCGACATCGGGCTGGAGGTGTGGCTCGAAAGCGAGCGCATGCGGCGCGAAAGCAGCGGCCCTGCGCTGCTGTCGCGCTCGAACTTCCGCGACTCCTATTGGACCTGGGCGCAGATGATGGCGCATCACGCCTCCAACGGCTGCAACCTCGCGGCCGGCGATCTGTTCGGCAGCGGTACGCAATCGGGCCCACGGCCCGAGGAAGGCGGCGCCCTGCTCGAACTCTCCAAGGGCGGCAAGGAGCCGGTGACGCTCGCCAACGGCGAGACGCGCACCTTCGTCGAGGACGGCGACACCATCACCTTCCGCGCCGCGTGCACGGCCGACGGCCGCGCCCGCATCGGCTTCGGTGCCTGTTCCGGCACAGTCCTGCCGGCGACTTGATTTCTCCTTCCCTTCTCCCCGCGCAGGCGGGGGGAAGGTGGCGAGCAGCGCCGGATGAGGGGCTTTGCCGTGCTGCTGAAAAGTCCGGTTTTGCTGACAAAAATCCAAGTTTGGACGACGAACCGCGAAGCCCCTCATCCGCCCTTCGGGCACCTTCTCCCCGCCTGCGCGGGGAGAAGGGAAGGAGAAATCAAGTCGCCGGCAGGACTGTGCCGGAACAGGCACCG
>DATEIF010000041.1:0-4599 GCA_035279205.1 Vineibacter sp. | reverse complement strand
GGTCGGCGTACAGTGTCTGGAAGTCCGTTCCCGGGCAGACGATGATGATATCGGCGTCGATCCACCCACGCGTCGTGTCGATATGCGGCGGCGCGATGTCCCTGACCAAGGTGGAGCGCAGGAAGGTAACGCCCCAGGTTTCCGCCAGCCATCGTGCCAGCGCCGGGATCGCCGTGCGGCTTTCGACGCGCAGATCGTGCGGCGACCACAGCGCGGCCTGTAAAGCGTCACGCCGCAACGCCGGGACATGCTCGGCGGCCTGCGCTGGCGTGATCAGGCGGCAGTCGCGACCCATCTCGGTCTGCTGGAAGGCCGCCAGCACATCGCGAGCCTCGGGGCGGCGGGCCACGATGCAGGCACCACGCTGCTCGATCGCAATGCCCGCCTGCGGCGCCACCTCGGCCCAGATCTCGCTCGAGCGTTTCGCGCGGCGCCAGCAGTCGCCGGCCTGCTGGCCGGTGACGGTGATGAAACCGAAATTGCGGATCGAGGCACCGTTGGCCTGCGCATCGCGGTCGATCACGACGACGCGTTTGCCGCGCCGCGTGGCGGCCAGCGCATGGGCGAGGCCGACGATGCCGGCGCCGACGACGGCGACGTCGAAGGTGCCGGTGGGCAATGTCGAGGCGCTCATCGGAGCCGCCACGCCTGCGAGCGGGCGAGGAGTCGCCGGGTTGCTGCCGTATAGAGAATGCGCACGCTCACCGCCGTGAAGAACAGGGTCATCGCCATGGCCGCCGCCGGTGCCACGTCGCCGGCATCATCCATGTTCAGCACCGCGATCGAGGCCAGCGTCGTCTGTGGCGAATAGAGGAATACCACGGCCGAGACCGTAGTGAGTGCATTGACGAACAGATACATCGCGATGTCGAGCACCGCCGGCAGGCAGACCGGCAGCGTGACCCGGAAGAAGGTGCGGTAGAACGGCACGCGCAGCGAGGCCGAGACGGTCTCGAATTCCTGATCGACCTGCTTCAGCGCCGTCGACAACGACGATCGGCTGCTGCCGCGCAACGCATCACGCGCCATGCGATCCCCGGGGCGCCCACTTGCGAAGCGGTACTCCAACGCCGCCGCACCGTAGGAGCCGACCATAACAATCTTATGACAGACGCTGTGTATGGTCTCACAGCGCGGTGGGCCACCGTTGCGTGCCATGAAGCAAACGCAGGATGACGATGGCTTTCCGCTCAATGCGATAAGCAACAATGAAGGGGGGCCGCTCACCACGAGTTCGCGTGTGCCTGCAATCCGGCCGGGGTGGCCGATGTGAGGATGGACAGCAACACGCGATACGGCTGCTTCGATGGCATCGCCGATATCAATCGCTGCCTGAGGGTTTCGCTCGCCGATATAGGTGAGTTGGCTCTCGCGGTTGCGATCGGCAACCGGCAGCCATTCGACTTTCACGCCGGTTTCCGGCGGATCCCCTTCTCCAACTCAGCGCGTTGACGGCGCCATTTTTTCTGAACATCCCCATGAGGAACGCGTTTGACGGCGGTATCGTCGGCTTCCCGCACCGCCTGACGAACTTCGGCGCGGAACCAAGCATCATGTTCTCGCGCTTCACGCTGGCGCTCGACGAATGAGCGCATGAACTCGCGAACAAGCTGCGAGGCCGGTCGGTCGGTCGCTGCGGCTTCGGCCATGAACTGGTCGCGCAGCTCGGGTTCCAGCTTGAGCGTGAACACCGCTTCCTTGGGCATTGTGCCTCGCAAAGGTACTAACAACGACTATATAATGTCAGTACTTGTGCTCGGCAAGCTACGGTGCGGACTGGTCGCCGTCGCCCAGGGCGCGCTGCATCAGGACGCTGTCGACCCAGCGGCCGTGCTTCCAGCCGATGGCTGTGAAGGTGCCGACGGTGCGAAAGCCGAACTTGGCGTGCAGCCCGATCGAGGCGGCGTTGGCGCTGTCGCCGATGACAGCGATCATTTGGCGAAAGCCCATCGCCGTGCAGCGTTCGATCAGCGCCGGCAGCAGCGCCGAGCCGATGCCGCCGCCGCGGTCCTCATGATCGATGTAGATCGAGTTTTCGACCGCAAAGCGATAGGCCGGGCGCACGCGATAGGCGGCGGCATAGGCGTAGCCGACCAGCTTGCCGTTGCGTTCAGCCGCCAGATACGGATAGCCGCGTGCCAGGTACTCGGCGCGCCGGCGCGCCATCTCCTCGGTTGACGGCGCCTGCTCCTCGAACGAGGCCAAGCCGTGCAGCACGTGATGGCCGTAGATGCGGGTAATGGCGGGAATGTCGTCGTCGCGCGAATCGCGGATCAGCAGCGGCAGGGGCATCGGTCGAGGGTACATCAACGCAGCGGCCGAACCTGCCGCAGCGCCTGCCTGTTGTCGAGTCGCCGGCTTACGAGTTGCCCGAACCGGTGCGCGGACGCGCCAGGCGCAGGACGGGGTCGGTGAAGCGGCCAACGGCGGGGTGGATCAGGACTTCGGCCGACGGCTGCTCTTCGGGATCGTCGAGGCGGGCGGTAATGGTCAGCGCCGTGCGGATGAACCGGCACAACGCGGCCGACCGTACCGGCGCGCGGATCGAGGCGATGATGAGGCGGTCGACGTAGTGGACCTCGTCCGTGGCCGATGCGGCGTTGGACAGCACGATCACCATCGGCGGTTCCTTGAGCGCCCGCAGCGGGTAGAACATCGACATGCTGCTCTGGCTCTGCCGGCAGACGACGATGCGGGGCTTGAGCTCACGGATCAGGTCAAGCACGGGCCGTTCCGGATGCTCATCGTCCGGCGGCGGCGGGTAGGCCTCGATATTTCCGGCTTTCAGCGCTTCGACGGTCTCGTTGCGACGGGCCACATCATCATCGGCGACCACTACAATATGCCGGCGCACTATGGCTCTCCATAAATAGTCAGAATGGCATGTTTCAAAATCAGACGGGCAATCGACGCTGCCCAAAAATTTATGTTCCACCTTAACATCAAGGTGGGACGGATATAAAGGCAGAATTTGAAGTGACATGGTAAGAAGTTTTTAACTTACTTTAGGTGGGATTAAAAGATATTTGAATTTCAATAAATTACAACTCTTTCTTAATTTTCTAGATCAGAAAATTAATACGTCTTCCGATCCCATCCTGGCAGGCGCGCTGGTAAACCAGCCAGCCGGCGGCGAGATCCTGGAACGCCAAGCCGACACTGCCGAAAATGGTGATGTCGCGCGCGTGCGTGCGGCCCGGTTTACGCCCGGCCAGCACCTCGCCAAGCTCGGCATGGATGGCGTCCCGGCCGAGGCCCACACCACCCAGGGCACCCATCGCGAGGGCAAGGTCGGGGTCATCGCAGACGAACCGGCCGGCACGGATCGCGTCGGCTGTAACCTCCGCCTTGCCCGGCTGATCAGGGCCCAGTGTCGTGACATGCGTGCCCGGCCGCAGCATCGCGGCGTCGATGAACGGGTCGGTCGCCCAGGTGGCGGTCATGATGATATCGCCGGCCAGCACCGCCTTCCGCAGGTCGGCCTCGGCCCGCATCGGCAGATCCAGGTCCGGGCCCAGCTTGGCGCAGAAGGCGACGGCGGCGGCGGGATAGGTGTCGTACACCACGACCCGCTCCAGGCGGCGGATCGCCGCCAGCGCGCGCAGCTGCAACTCGCCCTGCGCCCCGGCGCCGATGATGCTCACCGTGCCGGCATCGGGCCGCGCCAGCGCGTCGGTGCCCAGGGCGCCGGCGATGCCGGTGCGCATCGCCGTCAGGTAGGTCGAATCCATCAGTGCCAGCAGGTCGCCGGTCTGCAGGTCGTGCAGCGCCAGCACGCCCTTGATGGCCGGCTTCTGGGCGGGGAACTTGGCGTGCACCTTGATGCTGTAGGCCGGAACGCCGTCGATCAGGCCGGGCGCCAGCAGCATGCCATTGCTGCCCGGTGGTGCCGCCGGCGGCAGGGGCACGACAAAGCGCTGCGCCGCCACGCTGCGGCGCAATGAATAGGCGATGAAGGCGTCATGCAGCGCCGTGCGCAGGGCGGTCGGGTCAAGCAGGCGCTCGACCTCGGAACGGGTGAGCAGGAGGGTTTCGGCCATGGCTTCCCTCTATCGAGCGCCGGACGGGGATGATCGGGCAGGCGCATGCGTATGCGACGGTGACAGTGCAGGAGTGTGTCATGCCATGTCATCCGGCGCGCCGCGTCATGGACCGCCGCCTCTGGCGCATGATGATCGCCATGGTGGCGGGGATCATGCTCGCCGGCCAGGCCGCACAGGGGCAGACCACGATATTGGCAGGGTCGGATCTCGACCAGGGCGGCGAGCACGGCGGCCGGATCGCACTGCCGGCCGGCGCCCGCGTCATCCGCGATGTCGCGTATGGCGCCGATCCCGCGCAGCGCATGGACGTCTACCTGCCGGCACGGCCGCGGGCGGCACCCATCCTCTTCATGGTCCATGGCGGTGGCTGGGCCATCGGCGACAAGGCGGGCGCCAGTGTCGTCGCCAACAAGATCGCCAAATGGCTGCCCGAAGGCTTCATCGTCATCTCGGTCAACTACCGCCTGCTGCCCGATGCCCATCCGCTCACGCAGGCCGACGACGTCGCCAGCGCGCTGGCCGCTGCGCAGTCCAAAGCGTCGTCCTGGGGCGGTGA
>DATEIF010000040.1:0-17861 GCA_035279205.1 Vineibacter sp. | reverse complement strand
GGAAGCGGGAGAGGGAGGGGCCCGCGACGCGAAGCGTCGTGGGAGGGTGAGGGATTACAGATGCGATATCGAGTCCTGAAGCCCTCACCCGCCGAGCGCTGCCCGCTCGTCGACCCTTCGGAAGACCTCAGGGCAGGCCTCTCCCGCTTGCGGGAGAGGTGACATGAAGCGAGTCCCCCCACCCTCACGTATCCGTCCCCGTGCCGAAAAGGTCGCGCAGGCCGTCGCCCAGCAGGTTGATGCCCAACACCAGCACGAACAGGGCCACGCCGGGAATGACGATGACCCATGGGCTGAAGAACATGTACTCCTTGGCCTCGGCGATCATCAGCCCCCACGACGGCAGCGGTGGCGGCACGCCCAGGCCGAGAAATGACAGCGCCGCTTCGAGCAGGATGGCGAGCGCCATTTCGAGCGTCGCCACGACCACCAGGTGACTGGCGATGTTGGGCAGCACCTCGCGCAGCAGGATGTGGAAGCGCGAGCAGCCGGCGCACCAGGCAGCCGACACGAAGTCGAGGTTGCGCACCTGCATGGTGGTGCTGCGCGCCACGACGGCGAAGCGGTCCCACAGCAGCAGGCCCAGCGTGAGCACCACCAGGGTCAGGCTGCTGCCCAGCAGGCCGACCACGGCCAGCGCCACCAGCACCACCGGGATCGACAGCCGGCACGTGATGGCGAACAGCACCGCATCATCGACGCGGCCGCCGGCGAAACCACCCAGGATGCCCAGCGAAATGCCGATCAGACCGGATGTCACCACGGTGAGCACGCCGATCATCATCGAGATGCGCGCGCCGTAGATCAGCCGCGAAAGGTAATCGCGCCCCAGCCCGTCGGTACCCAGCAGATGCAGCGGGTTGTGCCCTTCGTCGCTCCAGAACGGCGTCGCGAACCGCTTGCTGAGATCCTGCGCGAAGGGATCGTGCGGCACGATCAGCGGCGCGAAGAGGGCGCAGAACAGCACCACGCCCACGATGGCGGCGCCGACCCAGGTCGCCACCGACCGCCAGCCGCGCCGCGGCGCAGCGCTTGCACCTGCCGCGATCATGCCGACCGCAGCCGCGGATCAAGCACGGCATTCATCAGATCGGCCAGCATGGTGAGCCCGATATAGATCACTGCCAGGACCAGCACGACCGCCTGCACCACGGGAAAGTCGTTCTTGCCGATGCTTTCCCAGGCGAGGAACCCCACGCCGTGCAAGGCGAACACCGACTCGATCACGATCGAGCCGCCCAGCATGAAGCCGAGCTGCACGGCGGCGATGGCGACGACCGGGATCGCGGCGTTGCGCAGCGCGTGCTTGAGCAGGATCGAGGCGCGCGACAGGCCCTTGGCGCGCGCCGTACGGATATAGTCGGAGCTCAACGCCTGGATCATGCCGCTGCGCGTCAGCCGTGTGAGCGCCGGGATGGCCGAGAAGGCCAGCACGATGCCGGGCATGACATAGTGCTCCCACGAGCCGGTGCCCGAGATCGGCAGCCAGCCGAGCTGAAGGCCGAGCGTGACCATCAACAACAGGCCCAGCCAGAAGCTCGGCATCGCCTGCCCGATCAGCGCCACGACCTGCACGGCGCGATCAAGAGCCGTGTTCTCGCGCACCGCGGCCAGGATCCCCAGCGGCAGCGAGACGACCAGGGCAATGGCGAGCCCAACCAGGCCGAGCGTCACCGTCACGGGCATGCGCTCGCCGATGAGTTCCGCCACGCGCTGTTTGAAGAAGTAGCTTTCCCCGAAGTCGCCCAGCGCCGCCCGGCCCACCCAGTCGAAGAACTGAACCATCAGCGGCCGATCGAGCCCATAGGCGCGCCGCACCTGCTCGACGTCCTGCTGGGTGGCGTTCGGACCGGCGATGGAGATCGCGAGATCGCCCGACAGCCGCGTCAGCATGAAAGCCAGCGTGACGACGGTGGCGGCAACCAGGAGTGCGACGATCAGGCGACGGACGAAAAAGCGCAGCATGCGGCGCGCAGCTTAGGGGCACCGACTCCCAGGCTGCAAGACCATTGTACTGCCCGCGAACTGAGGGCGCGCTTGCAAGCGGACCCGCGCTCGGGAATATTCAGCCGTTGGCATCCGGCCACGGGGGGAATGATCGATGCGCGAGACGATGTTGCTGCTGGCGGCGGCTCTTTCACTGGTCGCCTGCGGGAGCACCATCCGGCCGGCCGGTACCGCTCAGGGCGGTGTCGTCACACCGATCCTCGGCACCAGCGACCAGCAGCTCGTGGCAGCCCAAGGGCACTGCGCCCGATATCGCAAGAACGCCCGTATGAACCAGGCGCTGGATACCGGCAGCATCATGTTCGACTGCACCCGCTGACGCCCCGCCCTTTGGATTGTCATCCCGAGCGCAGCGAGGGATCTCCTGGGAATGGAGTCTCCGTTCGCGGGAGATCCCTCGCTGCGCTCGGGATGACGGACTGATCAATACACCGCTCAGGGCTGCGGTGGATGGGTCGCGATCCAGTGCTCGGCGATATCCTTGCGGCGCGTGATCCACAGGTCCGAGAAACCGCCCAGGTATTCCAGCAGGCGCTCCAGCGCCGAGGCGCGGGTGGGGTGACCGATGATGCGGGCGTGCAGCCCGATCGACAGCATCTTGGGCTGAGTGCGACCCTCGCGGTAGAGCACGTCGACCGCATCGCGAATGAACTGGAACCAGTCCTCCGCCTTGCCGAAGTTGCCGCGGTAGAACATCTGGTCGTTGGCTGACATGGTGTACGGAATGACCAGATGCGGCTTGCCCTCGACCTGCGTCCAATAGGGCAGGTCGTCGGCGTAGGAATCGGAATCGTAGAGAAAGCCGCCCTCCTCCACCAGCAACCGTCGGGTATTCGTGCTGGGCGCGTAACGGCAATACCATCCGTACGGGCGCTGGCCGATCGTCTGTTGGAACGAGGCGATCGACTTGCGAATGAGGTCGCGCTCCACGGCCTCTTCCATGTCGAAGTGATTCATCCAGCGCCAGCCGTGACCGGCGAGGTCCCAGCCCGAGTCGCGGATCGCGGCGGCCGTCGCCGGATTCTTCTCGAGCGCCATGGCACAACCATAGACCGTCATCGGCATCCGGCGCTCGTTCATGATGCGATGCACGCGCCAGAATCCCGAGCGGCTGCCATACTCGTAAAGCGATTCGGCGCCCAGGTCGCGCCCCTTGATCGCGCGCGCGGCACCGCCGTCGGTCAGCGTCGTTTCGCTGAACGAATCGCCGTTGACGACTGAGTACTCCGAGCCCTCTTCGTAGTTCAGCACGAAATTGACCGCCAGGCGGGCGCCATTGGGCCACTTCGGATTAGGTGGACGACCACCGTACCCGACGAGATCACGCTCGTGTGCCATCACTACCTCCCAAACGAAAACGCCGGCTATTCGATCAGGTATCCGCCATCGACGACAATCGTGGTTCCGGTCATCCATCGCGACTCGTCAGAGGCGAGAAAGGCAATGGCGCCGGCGATATCGGCCGGCTGCCCCAGGCGACCGGCCGGAATGCGCGCCAAGGTCCAGGCCCGGATATCGGCATCGGCGAAGCGCTGCTCGGTCAGGCCGGTCATCACCGGTCCGGGCGCCACGGCGTTCACGCGGATGTCATGCGGCGCCAAGTCTAGTGCCATGCCCATGGTCAACGACCGCAGCCCGCCCTTGGAGGCAAGGTAGGCCGTCTTGTTGCGGATCGCGGCGTGCGCCAGCTGGGACGTGACAAAAATGATGGAACCGCCCGATTTCTGATTCACCATCTGACGAGCGGCGGCCTGCCCCAGGGCAAACGCTGCCGTCAAGTTGGTGCCCAGGACGCGATCCCACTCGGCTCGACTGAGATCGAGCACATTGGCGGTCGTGGTCGTGCCGACGCTGTAGACAAGAACGTCCAGGTGGCCAAGCGCATCCATCGTTCGCGCGAAGGCTCGTTCAACGCTGTCCGGATCGCCCACATCAAGCGCCAAGGCCACGGCACGGCCGCCCTGCGCGTTGATCTCATCCGCGCAGGCGCCCGCCGCTCGCTCGTTCATATCCGCGCAGACGACCTGGGCGCCCTCGCGCGCCAGCAGCGCAGCCCCCGCGCCGCCGATGCCGCCGCCACCGCCGGCAATCAGCGCCGTCTTTCCCGCGAGACGACTCATGTGGGGCTCCTTGCGTTGGTGTCGGCACTGACCATCACGCCGACACGGCGCGTTCGACGGTCTGCTCTTCGATCCGATAGTACGCCTCGAGCCCGATCAGGCGCTCGATCTCCAGGCGCGCCGTGTGGGCCTGGGTCGGGTCGATCCCCACCCGGCCCGTGTCGCGTAGCCGCCCCAGCAGATCGCGGACAGCGGTGTATCCTGTGATCGCCACGCTGATGGCATCGACACAGGCGGCATATCCCATGGCCTGCAGCTCGGCGGTGGCATAGATCGGCCGCGCGGCACGATTGCCGGTGCTGTTCACGTAGACGAGCGGCACACCGCAATCGCGCGGCGCCTGGCGCGCCTCGGCGTCGGTATTGGGAAACAGCATGACCATGTCGGCGCCTGCTTCGGCATAGAGCCTCGCCCGCCGGATGGCCTCGGCATAGCCGTCGGTCTGCATGGCATCGGTGCGGGCGATGATGACGAAATCGGCGTTGCGCCGCGCCTCGACGGCGTAGGCGATCTTCAATGCCATCTCTTCGGCTGGGATGACGTGCTCCTGATACTGGCGGTGATAGTGCGCCCGCTTGGGAAAGACCTGGTCCTCGACATGGACCGCAGCGACGCCGACCTGCTCGAGTTCGCGGATGGTCCGCATCGTGTGCAGCGGATCGCCAAAACCAGCGCCGCCATCGACGATGACCGGTATGTCGAGCGCGCCAACCATGCGTCGTGACGCCTCGACCACTTCGCTCATGGTCAGCAACGGTTCGGTGATTCCCGTCTGGGCGCCCATCGCATAGCCGCCCAGCGCCACGGCCTCGAAGCCGGCGTCCTGCGCAATACGCGCGAAGAACGGATCAGGACACGACGGCGCGACGACCAGCTTTCGGTTTTTGAGATGCTGGCGCAGTCGCGCGGCGGGCGTGGGAACCACTGGCTTTACCTCCGGTCTTGGGGCTGCGTCGGCGGGCGGGTTCGCTCGAACCGGGCTCGCCCTCATTCTCGTCCCGATGCCTGAACATGGCCTCGCGCTCCTTGGGTGGACGATAGGGACCCTCGTCGCGACGCGAGAAATAGATCACCTGCTGGTAGCGGTCGGTGCGATATTCGACGTGCGAGTACTGCAGCGCCCGGCCGTTGCGCGCGAAGTGCGTGCGCTCGGCGATCAGCAGCGGGTGTCCGACCGGAACGCCCAGCACCTGCGCCGACGGCATGTCGGCCAGCTTCGCCGACGCCACCTGCCGGGTGCGAAACGGCGGCAGGCCGCAATACTCCTCGACCAGCAGGATCAACGGCCGTTCGGCGAACAGATTCTCCGGCAGCCGCGATCCGATCTCTTCCGAAAAATACAGATTGGAGAAGGCGAACGGTCCCTCCCGCGTCGACCGCACGGCACTCACGTTCAACAACCGTGCCCGCGGCGGCACATCGAGCGCGGTGGCCGCCCGCATGCTGCTGCGCGCCGACACATAGCGCACGGACTTCACGTCGTAGGCACCGGAGAAGCCGACATCGATGATGTCCTCGATGCCGCCGATGCTCCACTCGCCACCGCCGGCGCCGCCGCGCTTGAGAAAGGTGCCGCGGCCGGCCGTGCGTTCGACCAATCCCTCGGCGACCAGGCACTGCAATGCGGCGCGGACCGTGTGCCGGCTGACCTCGAACTCCGCGACCAGGTCGGCTTCCGTCGGCAGCGCCTCGCCGACCCGATAGCGGCCTGAGGCGATACGCTGGCGCAGCACATCGAGAATGCGGGAATAGATCGGAACAAAAGCCGGGCCCGTCAACCCGCGAGCATCCTTCATGTCCCACGCTTACTCGCGTGGCGCCGGTGGTGTCAATTATATTGTCCGGACAAATCTAAATGTCCGGACAAATTTATTGTCTTCGCGTGACGCAGCATGATAAATCGGCGCCCAGGTGAGGAAATCGAAAGTTGTCGACGCATGGCTGAGATGCCTTTGACAGGCCGCATCGCGCTGGTGACGGGCGCGCAGCAAGGCATTGGCCGCGCCGCCGCGCTGGCCCTGGCGCAGCACGGTGCCGACGTCGCCATCAATTATCTGGACAATATCGATGACGCGCAGGGTGTTGCAGCGCAGATTCGCGCCGCCGGCCACCGCGCGATCGTGGTCCAGGGCGACGTCTCCCGCGCCGCCGACGTCGAGACGCTGCTCGCCACGACGGAACGCGAACTCGGACCGGCCGACATCCTGGTCAACAACGCCGGCGTCTTTCCACGCGTCGCGTTCCTCGACATGCGCGAGGCCGATTGGGATTTCGTGCTCGACATCAATCTCAAGGGCACCTTCCTGTGCACCCAGGCCGCCGCACGGCGCATGGTTGCGGCGGGACGGCCCGGGGCCGTCATCAACCTGGCATCGGGTGCCATTCGCGGGGCGCGGCTGGGCGTGCACTACACTGCCAGCAAAGGCGGCGTGGTGGCCATGACCCGCGCGATGGCGTTGGAACTGGCGCCACACGGCATCCGCGTGAATGCCGTCGCGCCCGGCCTCACGGACACCGCGCAGCCGCGCTACGAGCACAGCGAAGAGGCGCTGCAGGAACTGGGGCGCGCCCTGCCGCTGGCGCGTCTGGGCAGGCCCGAAGAGATTGCGGACGCCATCGTGTTCCTGGCGTCCGCCAGTGCCGGTTTCATTACCGGCCAGACGCTGCACGTCAACGGCGGCGGCTACATGCCCTGATTGCCGCCGCACGGACGGCGTCATCGCGCGAAACGACCAAGGAGGGGGATGTCCCATGAAGGGTAACGACAAGCGTCTGCATGTCACGCGACGCCAGGCCGTGAGAGTGATGGGTGGTGCGCTGGGCGTTTCCATGGCCGGCGGGCGCGCGGGCTTCGCGCAGGCGCCCGCCATCAAAAGCGGCAGTGCCGATAAAGTCGTGTTCGGCATCGGGCTCAGCGCGCCGTTCCTGCCGGAACTGCCGTGGGTCAACAAAGGCATTGCGGCCAAGCATGGCGTCAACGCCGAGTACAAGATCTTCGAAAGCGGCCTGGGTGGCGTGGAGGCAGTGCTGACAGGCAACGGCCATGTCTGCATCGGCAGCGAGGTGTCGATGTCGCGCCCGCGCCTGAGCGGTGCCAGCATCTTCACCGTGGCGCGGTGCCTCGTGGCGCGTCGCGACCAGGGTATCGGCGTCGGCCCCAAGATCCGCGCACCCCAGGACTTCAAGGGCAAGAAGGTGGCGCTGATCCGCGTCACCGGCGCCGATTATCTGTTCTCCCGCTTTCTGGAACGTCATGGCCTGCGCGAGGGAACCGGCCCGGACGAAGTCAATGCCATTACCGTCCAGCCGGCGGAATGGATTCCCGCCATCCAGCGCGGCGATATCGATGCCTTCTTCGGCTGGGAACCTTGGCTGTCGAAGCTGCCGCAGATTGTGAAAGGCGCCAAGGTGTATGCCTGGGCCAGCGACGACGACCTCTATCACCAGTGGCTTTTCATCGGCTTCCGCGAAGACTGGGCGCGCAAGAATCCCGACCTGGCGGGCGCCACCTATGCGTCATTGGCAGAAGCGACCGACTGGGTGAACGCCAACAAGGACGAGGCGACGCAGGTCGCGGCCAAGACCTTCAAGCTCAACCTCGACGACCTCAAGAACCAGGTATCCGGCGTCGACTACGTCTTCGACACCAAGCGCGCGCACTATGACCGCTTCCGCGAAATGCTCGGCTGGGCTCAGCGCCGCAACTACATCAAGATCGACAATCTTGAGAAGTTCGTGCACGAGACCTACTATCCCGACATTGCCAAGAAATACGCGCCATCGCGAACCGACTTCTGAGCCGAGGTTCCCGATGGCATCAGCTCACAGCTACATCTCCTTCCGCGGCGTGGACTTCCAGTACACGTCGCAAGGCAAGGGCCCGACCTGGATCCTGAAGGATCTCAATCTCGAGATCGCCCGCGGCGAATTCTATGTCCTGCTGGGTCCGTCGGGATGCGGCAAGACCACGGCGCTCACGCTGCTGGCCGGCTTCGAGCACCAGGCCGCTGGCGCGATCTCGGTCGACGGCCGGCCTGTCACGAAACCCGGCGTCGACCGGGTCGTCATCTTCCAGGGTGACGACTCGCTCTACGGTTGGCTCACGGCCCAGGAGAATGTCGAGTTCGGCCTGAAAATGGCCGGCATGCCGGCCGGCGAACGCCGCGACAAGGCCTTGCGGCAGCTGGAGTTCGTCGGCCTGAAGGGCCAGGGCCACAAGTTCCCCTCGCAGCTCTCGGGCGGCATGAAACAGCGCATCCAGATCGCTCGCGCACTCGTCTGCGACAGCCCGATCCTGCTGATGGACGAGCCCTTCGCTGCGCTCGATGCGCAGACGCGCGCCGTGCTGCAGGACGAGCTGACCGCGATCCAACGCAAGATCGAAAGCACCGTGCTGTTCATCACCCACGACATCGGCGAGGCGATCATCCTGGCCGACCGCATCGGGATCATGCGCTCGGGACCGGCGTCTTCGCTGAAGGAAGAGATCAAGATCGACCTGCCGCGGCCGCGCCGCCGCGGTGATCCGGCGTTCGGGGCGCTGTACGACCGCATCCATGCAACCTTGTCCGAGGAGGTCGACAAGGTCATGCGCCGGGAGCAGGCCGCGGCATGACCTTGGCGGCTGAAGACCGACCGGGCCGTGTCACGGCAGTGCGACAGGGCCAGCCGCCGTCGTCACGCCGCTGGCTGACGCAGTCCCGTGCCGCGTTCAGTCTGATATGCCGGTATGCGATCGCCGCCGCTGCCATCACCGGCGCCTGGTACGTCGCCAGCGAACAGTTCGACTCGCCGATCCTCTTTCCCGGGCCACTGAAGACACTTGACAAGGCCATCGAACTTGTCAGCGAGGGACGCCTGCAGGCCGACATTCTCGCCAGCCTGCAGCGCATCTTTGCCGGCTTTCTGATCGGCAGTCTGGTCGGCAGCGTCATCGGCCTGGCGATGGGATCGTTCCGGCTGGTCGCCGACGTCCTGCAGCCGCTGGTCAATTTCGTGCGGTTCATCGCACCGATCGCATGGATCGGCACCGTGATGGTGTGGTTCGGACTGGGCGAAATCAGCAAGGTCGCCCTGATCATCTACGCCACGGTCTTCGTGGTGATGTTGAGCGCGATCGCCGGCGTGGCGTCGGTCCATCGCAACAAGATCCGAGCCGCGCAGTGCCTGGGATCGACTCCCCGGCAGATCTTTGTGTGGGTGACGTTTCCCGCGGCGTTGAGCTTCATCCTGACCGGCATGCGCATGGCCATGATGAATGCGTTCATGACGGTCGTATCCGCCGAGATGATCGCGGCCGAATCCGGACTGGGCTACCTGATCTACAATTCGCGGCAATGGATGGAAACCGATGCGATTTTCGTCGGCATGCTGACGCTGGGAGTCGTCGGCCTGCTCACCGACCGCCTTTTCGTGCTGCTGACCCGAACCGCGCTACGGCGGTTCAGCCTGCAATGAGCCCGCGATGAACACGCGATATCGCACCTGGACCCGCGGCGCGCTCAGCGTCGTTGCCACGTTGATCCTCTGGGAAGCGGTCGCCCGCCTGTTCTTCGTGCCGGCCGTACTGCCGGCGCCCAGCGCCATCATCCGGGAGATGATCACCTACGCGGCGACCGGCCGGCTGGGCTTCGACGTGCTGATGAGCGTTCAGCGGGTCGCGGTCGGCTTTTTCGCCGGCAGCGCGCTGGGCGCGGTGCTGGGCCTCCTGCTGGGCTCCCAGACATATGCCCGCTGGCTGCTGGACCCTCCCCTGCAGTTCTTCCGGTTCATCCCGCCGATTGCCTGGCTGACGCCGGTGCTGATCTGGTTCGGGATCGGCGAAAACGGCAAGTACGTCCTCATCACCTACACGACGACATTCATGGTGATGATCAACACCTACGCCGGCGTCGTGGCGGTTCAACGCAACCGCCTGCGCGCCGCGCGCTGCCTGGGCGCCAGTCCGCTGCAGGTCTTCCTGCATGTCATCGTGCCGTCGACCATGCCCTTCATCCTCACCGGCATGCAGATCGGCATGGCCAACTCGCTGCAGACCGTCATCGTGGCCGAGATGCTGGCGGCCAACGAGGGGCTGGGCCACCTGATCATCAGCAGCCGCGTCACGCTCGCCACCGAGCTGGCCTATGTCGGCATCTTCCTGCTCGGCGTTCTGGGGCTGCTGTCCGACGCGGCGTTCCGCAAGTTCATCGCGCAGTTCGCCTGGCGCTACCGGTTCAACTGACGGGCGGCGGGCAATGACGACCATCGGCGACATCGCGACCTTCGTGACCAGCAAGAACGCCGGTCCATTCCTGATCGCGCTCGACATCGTGTTTCCGGATCAGGCGATCTATCGACGCTTCATCGACACGGCAGCGCTCGACAAGCAGACCGTCGCCCGGCTGTACGGCATACCCGAGACCGACGTCATCGCCATCATCCACTTCGATCCGGCGCATGCCCTCAAGGTGACCTTGCGCCGCCATACGGTCTGCGGCGCTCCCGGCGACACGGACGTCTATGGTGCTCAGCAGCATGTGCCGATCATGCAGCACCGGATCGCGTGGTGAGGTCCATGCCTGACAGGCTGACGGTATTTGCGCCCCAGGGCATGCTCGGTTACGGCATCCCCGAGCGATCGATGCGCCTGGGCGTGGCGCGGCAACCCGACGTCATCGCCGTCGATGCCGGCTCGATCGATCCCGGCCCCTACTATCTGGGTGCCGGCACATCGTTCACAAATCGCCGCGCCGTGCGCCATGATCTGTCGATGATCCTCGATGCCGCCCACGCGCATGCCATACCCGTGCTGATCGGTTCGGCCGGCGGTGCCGGGGGCGACGTCCATCTCGACTGGCTCATCGACATCTATCACGACATCTGCCGCGAGCGTGGCTACACGTTCCGCACGGCCCGCATCAGCGCCGAGATCGATCGCCGCTGGCTCAAGCAGCGGCTTGAATCCGGCGGCGTGGCGCCGCTCGACTGCGACCGGGTACTGACCAGTGCCGATATCGACAACGCGACGCGGATCGTCGGCCAGATGGGGTTCGAGCCTTTCATGGCGGCCATCGATGCGGGCGCGCAGGTCGTGATCGCCGGCCGCGCGTTCGATCCGGCCATGATGGGCGCGCACGCCCTGATGCAGGGCTTCGACCGGGGCCTGGTCGTCCACATGGGAAAGCTGCTGGAGTGCGGCGGCGCGGCCGCCTATCCGCGGCATGGCTCCGACGGCCTTCTCGGCACCATCGAACGCGACAGCTTCACGGTCGAGCCGCCGAACCCGGACAAGGTGTGCACGATCCAGTCCGTGGCCGCGCATTCCCTCTACGAACGCGCCGACCCCTATCACATGCATTTTCCCGGCGGGGCCATCGACCTTACGGAAAGCCGGTTCGAGCAGGCAAGCCCGCGCGCCGTGCGCATCAGTGGCACCCGCTACATCGCCGCCCAGCGCTACACCATCAAGCTGGAAGGCGCGGCGCAAGCCGGCTTCCGCACGATCGCGATCGCCGGCGTGCGCGATCCGATCCTGATCGCCCAGCTGGACGCCTATATCGCCAACGTGCGTACCCGTGTCGCCGAGCGCTATCCGGACGGCTACGAGTTGCACGTGCATGTCTATGGCCGGGATGGCGTCATGGGGTCCCTGGAGCCGCACAAGGCGACGCAATCGCACGAACTGGGCCTGTTGTTCGACGTGATCGCGCCCGATCCCGAGACATCGGCGGCGGTGCTGGCATTGACGCGCTCGGTCGCGCTGCACGTCACGTATCCCGGGCGAAAGGGTATCGCGGGCAACCTCGCCTTTCCGTTCTCGCCTTCCGATATCCAGACCGGCGCGGTCTACACCTTCAACATCCATCACCTCGTGACGATCGATGATCCGTGCGAGCCGTTCCGGATGGATCTCATCGACAACTGAGGGAGCCTGTCATGGCAACAGCAAGCAAGCCAGGCGCACCGGTGGCCCGTGACTACGCCACGATTTTCAATCCGCCCTTCGCGCTGGATGCCCGCAAGTCGGCATTGGTGATCATCGACATGCAGCACGCCAGCGGCTCCCGGCACCATGGGCTGGGTGCATTGCTGCAGGCGCGCGGCGAAGCCGCGCTGGGTGCGTACCGTTTCGACCGCATCGAGACCATCGTCGTGCCGACCATCGCGCGCCTGCTGGCGCGCTTTCGTGCGCATGGCCTGCCCGTCATCTTCCTCACGGTCGGCTCGCAGCTTCCCGATTTCTCGGACCTGCTGCCGTCCATGCGCGGCTTTGCCCAGGCCATCGGCAACACCGCCGGCACGCTGGAGCATCGCATCCTCGAAGAGCTTGCGCCACGGCGCGGCGAGCCGGTGCTGAACAAGACCACGATGAGCGCTTTCCACTCCTCGGGCTTCGAGCGAACCGTCCAGGCCCTGGGTGTCACGCAGCTGTGCTTCACTGGCATCTCGACCAATTCCTGCGTGGAAGGCACCGCACGCGATGCCGCCGACCGCGGCTTCCAATGCGTCATTGTCGACGATGGATGCGGCGCGGCGGCACAGGCATTGCACGACGCCACATGCGTGAACTTCGCTCGCCTGTTGGGCCGGGTCGCAACGGCGGATGCAGTCCTGGACGAACTTGGCCTGACCGACGACCGCCGCGCCGCGGCCGGCTGAGCGCGAGCCGCTGTCGATGAGCCTGCCTCTGCATCTCAAGCGCCTGGGCGACTTCCTCACGCAGACGCGCTTCGCCGACCTGCCGCCGCCCATCGTCGATCAGGCGGTGACGGTGGTTGCCGATTGTATCGCTGTGATTGCCGCCGGCGCGCAGGAGCCGGAGATGCGCAATCTGCGCGCGCTCGAAGGCCGACGCAGCGGGCCGCGGACCTGCACCGTGATCGGCACCCGCGGCCTGGTGGACCTGCGCGGCGCCTGCCTGCTGAACGGCACGGCGGGGACCTTTCTCGAGCTCGACGAAGGCAATCGGTTCTGCCGTGGCCATCCAGCGATCCACGTGGTGCCGGCGGCCTTCGCCGTGGCGGAGACCGACCATCGCACCGGCGCCGACTTCCTGCTGGCCGTGGTGCTGGGCTACGAGGTGGCGGCCAGGATCGGTGCGGCTTGCCGCATGCGCGCCGACATGCATCCGCACGGCACCTGGGGCACCGTGGGTGCCGCTGTCAGCGTCGGTACGCTGCGCGGCGGCAACGCATCGCGCCTGGCGCGCCTCATCAATCTCAGCGCCGGCCTGAATCTCGCAACCAGCGTGCGCGCCATGCAGGAAGGCGGCACGGTCCGCAACAGCTATGCCGGCGTCGCCGGCGTGATGGCCCTGCTCGCCGACGACCTCGAGCGGTCCGGTTTCAGCGGCGAACGCGATGCGCTGGCGACGACATACGGCCGGCTCGTGGCCGAGGCGTTCGATACCGAGGCGCTGCTGGATCAGCTCGGCTCGCGCTACGAGATCGGGCGGAACTATTTCAAGCAGCACGCGTGCTGCCGCTATAACCACGCCGCGCTCGATGCGTTGGCACGGCTGCGTGCCGAGAATCCCGATGCCCGGATCGATGCCGGCAACATCACGCAGATCATCGTCGAGACCTACGCCGTGGCGGCCACCATGGACGATCCCGAGCCGCAGAATCCACTGGCGGCCAAGTATTCCCTGCCCTTCGCCATGGCCACCGCCGTCGTCACCGGGGCGACCGGCGTGAAAAGCTTCGACGCGACGGCGGTCGCGCACCAGCCGACTCGCGCGCTCGCACACCGCGTCCGCGTCGTGGAGGACCCACGCCTGACAGCGATGCTGCCCAACGCCCGCCCCGCGCGCCTGCGCGTGGTGCTGAAGGAGGGCGGCACGCTGCAGAGCGAGGTGAGCAGCAACCTGGGCGACTCCGACTCGCCCTACACGGCGGCCGAACTCACCGCCAAGTTCGATGACCTGGGCCGCCCCATCTGGGGCGACGGAGCATCAGCCTTGCACAGCCACATCGCCGACCTGCCCCATCTGGCCGACTGCGCACAGCTTGGCGCGATCCTGCGCGAGCATGTTCTCGCCTGACCGTTACTCCGGCGGCAAACCGAGCCACGCCCTGGCGGCCTCGATACTGTCGAACATCCGACACGGCCGCCGGTTGCCCAGCCGCTCGATGAAGTAGGCGCCCATCTCCCGCTCGGCATCGGAGGTGACGACAATCGCAACCCAACCATCCGACACGTCGTCTCTCACCCTGTCCTTCACTTCCTGGCTCAGGGCGGCGAGGTCTTTCAGTCGCAGTTCAACGCCGGCGGCCTGAAGGCTGAAGATAGCCCGGTAGCCCACGCCGCCCTCGGCCGTCACCGCCTTGAAATACGCCTCGAAGTCTGCCGTCCCGATGGCACCCGTCGCCTTGGCCGTGATCAGGCGGCTGTCGTGGTCCAAGCTCCAATTGATGGGCATCGTGGCCCTCCCGTGCGGCTCGAGCCGGTCGTGAGCGCGGTCCATCCTTCTGATTTTATTGAATAATTGTGGTGAGCCCGGAGGGGATCGAACCCTCGACCCTCTGATTAAAAGTCAGATGCTCTACCGCTGAGCTACGGGCTCGCCAAGCGGGTGCCTTCGATGGCACCCGTGCGCGGCAGCGGTATAGGGTGGCGTCGGGGCGCGGTCAACGTCAGTTGACGCTCTGGACGCCCGCGAATTTGGCTTTCAACCGATTGTAAACCTTGGGCGAAACGAACTTGGAGATGTCGCCGCCCAGGCGTGCGATGTCCTTGACCAGGCTCGAGGCGATGAACTGGTGCCGGTCGGAGGCCATCAGGAAGATGGTCTCGACGCCCGGCTCCATGCGCGCATTCATGTTGGCCATCTGGATCTCGTACTCGAAATCCGAGACGGCGCGCAGGCCACGGATGATGCAGGTGGCATTCTGGGCGCGGGCAAAATGCACCAGCAGCGTATTGAACGGCACGACACTGATGCGGGCACCGACATCGGCCGGCTGGTCGGCGATGATTTCCTGCAGCATCTCGACCCGCTCATCGAGACTGAACAGCGGGCCCTTGCCGATGTTCATCGCCGGCGCCAGCACCAGCTTGTCGACCAGTCGCATGGATCGCCGTACGACCTCCTCATGGCCGCTGGTGATGGGGTCGAAAGTGCCGGGATAAACGCCGATACGCTCTGCCATGTGTTTCCCCCACGCCGCGTGAACGCCCGTTCATGATGCGTTGCGTCATGGAAATCTAGCCGTATTGACGCATGCCTGTCATCCGCCTTGCGGCGGCGCAGCAAGGGCTTTGCAGCCCCTGCTCATAGGCAATGCAGCAATCCGCACACCATGTCTTGCTCCGCCGTAGTGGCACGCACAAGATGGAGTATCGATTGTGGGACGTGCCGGACGCAGGAAAGGCCATCGATGACGACCACCACGCTTCTGGCGCGCCGCGAGCAGGCGCTGGGTGCCGGCGCGCCCCTGTTCTACAACGCGCCGCTGCATATCGTCCGCGGCGAGGGCGTGTATCTTTTCGACGCCGACGGGCGACGCTATGTCGACATGTACAACAACGTGCCGTGCGTGGGTCACGCCCACCCGCACGTCGTCGACGCCATGGTCCGCCAGCAAGGCACACTGAACGTCCACAGCCGATACCTGCACGAGGGGATCGTCGCGTTCGCCGAACGGCTGGCGAAGCTGCACCCGGCCGGGATGGAGAGCGTGATCTTCACCTGCTCGGGCACCGAGGCCAACGAGGTGGCGCTGCGCATGGCGCGGATGGCCACCGGCCGGCGCGGCATCATCTGTACGAACGCCACCTATCACGGCAACAGCGAAGCGGTCGGCAAGCTGTCGCGCCTGGGGACCAGCCAGCCCGCCGGAGACGACGTCCGCGCCATTCCGTTTCCCGAGATGCTGCGGCCGATCGTGCCGGGCGCCAGCGAAGCCGCTATCTGCGATGCTTACCTCGACCGTCTGCGTGAGACGATCCAGGGCTTCGACAAGAGCGGCGCCGGTTTTGCCGGGCTGATCGTATGCTCGATCCTCGCCAACGAAGGGCTGCCCGACATCCCGCGCGGCTTCATGAAGCGGGCGGCGGACATGGTGCGCGCCTCAGGCGGACTGGTGATCGCCGACGAGGTCCAGGCCGGTTACTGCCGCACCGGGCGGTGGTGGGGTTACGAAGCCACCGGCTTCACGCCCGATATCGTCGTGACCGGCAAGCCCATGGGCAACGGCCTGCCGCTGGCCGCGACCACCGCCAGCAAGGTGCTGGTCGACACGTTTCGCGGCCAGACCCGCTACTTCAACACCTTCGCATCAAGTCCGTTGCAGGCGGCGGTCGGCATGGCGGTGCTGGATGTCATCGAACGCGAGGGCCTGCGCGAGAACGTCGGCACAGTCGGCGCCGCGCTGAAAGCGGCATTGACCCAGCGCAAGGGGCGCTGCGCCTGGATCGGCGACGTCCGCGGTCATGGACTGTTCATCGGCGTTGAGGTCGTGGCCGACGGCGGCACGCCCGACCGCGACCGCACCATCAACATCGTGAACCGCATCAAGGACAAGGGCTTCCTCACCAGCAACGCCGGCGCCTTCGGCAACGTGGTGAAGATCCGGCCGCCGCTGGTGTTCGGCCAGCGCCACGCCGAGGAATTCCTCGACGCGTTCGATTCGGTGATCGACGACCTCAATGGATAGGATCGACGCCGAGAGGATATTCACAGCGGCGGCGCGCGAGGCGCTGACCGCGTTCCCGATCGCGGTTGGCGACGTGCGCCTCGTCACGGTGCGCGAGAACGTCACGTTCCAGGTCACGGACCGCCGCGACGGCGCACTCTACGTCCTGCGATTGCACCGCCCGGGGTACCACACGCTCGAGGAGTTGAATTCGGAGCGCGTGTGGGTTCGCGCCCTTGCCGAGGCCGGCATCGCCGTGCCGCTGCCGGTCGCGGCGCGCGACGGGCGCGAGTATGTCACGGTGCCCATCGCCGGCGCGGGTGAACATCGCCATGCCGGGGTGGTCCACTGGACCGAGGGGCGGGTCCTGTCCGACGTCCTGAAGGACGTCAGCGACCATCAGGTGGTGGCAGGCTATTTCGAGCAGCTCGGCGCGATCGCGGCGTCGCTGCACAACCAGTCGAGCACCTGGCGGGTGCCCCGGGCCTTCAAGCGCCATGACCTGGATCGCGACGGCCTGATGGGCGATGCGCCCTTCTGGGGTCCGTTCTGGGATCACGCGCTGCTGTCTTCAGGCGAACGGCAGCTGATGATCCACACACGCGACCGCATCCGTGGCGTGCTGGATCGCTACGGCCGACACCCATCGACCTACAGCCTGATCCACGCCGACATGCATCCGGGCAATGTGCTGGTCGACGGCGATCGCCTGACCGTGATCGATTTCGACGACGCCGCGTCCGGCTGGCATCAATACGAGATCGCCGTCGCGCTGATCCACCATCAGGCGGAACCTGCCTTCGCGGCTCTCGAAAGTGCCTTCCTCAAGGGCTACCGCGCCTGCCGCGCCATATCCGACGACGCCCTGGCGCTGCTGCCCATGTTCCGGCTGATCCGCGGCATGGCCCAGATCGGCTGGTACCACCAGCGGCCGGAACACAATCCGCCACCCCGCTTCGATGAGATGAAAGACCGCGTGTGCGCCCAGTGCGCGGCGTTCAAGGCGCCGGTTTGAGATCTTCACCTCTCCCGCGAGCGGCAGAGGTCGACGGGCGCGCAGCGCCCGGCGGGTGAGGGGCTACGCACGAGGCATCTCGTCCTTGGGCCCTCACCTTCC